>JBAPYE010000311.1:0-1897 GCA_049284575.1 Desulfobacterales bacterium | reverse complement strand
GAAGCCGGCCTGCCGGGCGGGCTGGATGTCGTTGCGCACGTCGTTGCCGATGCAGAGCACCGCGGCCGGGGCCAGCCCTTGGCGCCTGCAGGCGGCCGCGGCGGCCTGGAAAAGCCGCAGCGACGGTTTGGCCTCCCCCCAGCGGTATGAGTAAAAGACCAGCTGGGAATCGAAGCCGAGGGCGGCGCTGTCGGCGCCCAGAAACCGGCTGAAGAGCAGCGGGGTGAAAAACTGGGCGTTGGAGATCAGACCCAGCCTCAGGCGCGCGGCCTTGAGGGCCGCCAGGGTTTCCGCCAGCCCGGGCATGGGGGCGACCGGGTTGGCGAGCAGCTCGAAGGCCAGCGCGAAATCGCGTGCCTTGGGGCGCGACTCCCAGTTCAAGACGGACCGCCAGATGCGGTCGATGACCACCTCCGGATAGGCCACGCCCTCGGCCTGCGCCTGGCGGTGATGCGCTGCGATGGCACCGAAAAAACGCGCCAGCACGGCCTCGGGCGCCTCCCGGACCCCGAAACGGGTCAGGAGTTCGGCCAGCGCGGCGCCTTGGGGGCTGCCGCTGCGGGCGGCGGCGATGTCGCCCGAGGCACTGATAAACAGGGTGCCGTATACGTCAAACAGGACGGCGCCGGGTTTTTGCCGCAGTGCGCCCGCGGGGACCAGCCCTGTGGGGATCGGGGCCAGGGGGCGGGTGGCCGGCCTAGTCGCCATAGGTCCCCCATTTCAGCAGACCGAAGGTTTTTAAATCCAAAAAAGCGGCCAGCAGCACCGACTTGTCCACCTGGTGGCGCACCCGGGTGCCGATAACGCGCCAATAGGCGGCCAACAGGTGCTCACGGTAAACCGCGCGGTTGTAGCCCGCCAGGACGGCCGCGCGGTTGCGGCGCACCAGCTCCCCGGCATCGGGCACCCGGCCCGGGTCCTTCAAAAAAGGGGTGGCGGCGGCCAGCTGGCGCGCCGCCCGCCGCTCGGCATGGACCCGGCTGATGACTTGCCGCTGGGCGTCTTCATCCAGCAGACCGAAATCCACCTGGCCGCCCTGGGTGATGTGGCCGAGCGCCGCGCGCATTTGCCCCGGGGCGGGCGCCGCGCCGAAGTATCGGCAGGCGCGCTTGACGCTGGCGCGCCAGCGGGCTTCGAAAGCCTTCGGGGCGATCCACGCCAGGGGCACGGTAAGACGGGTGTAGAGGTGCGCAAGCGAAACCCCCCGGCCCTCGAAGTCCCGGCAGACTTCCGGCAGCCGCCGCCCCCAGACCAGTTTGCCCGCCGCCCAGGGTTCCAGGAAGGAAAACCCAAAGCCTTCCATGATGCTGGTGGTCAGGATGAAGCGCGCCCCCGCCAGCAGGGCGCCGAAATCATGGTCCAGGCCCACGTCGAAGACCGCCTTCAGCCCGGTCCGGCGGGCAAAGGCCTGCCAATCGGCATGCACCGCGCGGTCCCGGTCGCTGTTGGGCGGGAGGGTGACCGCCAGACGGCAGTCGCCCGGGAAATAGCAGGAGAGCAGGGCGGCTTCGCCGATGTTTTTGCGCCGGATGGCCCGCACCGGGTAGAGCACCTGGGGCGGGCCGTCGACCGGCGGGCCCACGGGGGCGGGAGGGGCTGCGATCATGTTGGGCAGCAGGTGCAGCCCGGGTTCGCTCAGCCCGGCGCGCTGGAGAAAGCGGTAATCGCGGGAGTTGACCACGGCGTAGTGGCAGTCCGCGGGGTAGGGCCGGGGGGTGTAGTGCTGCGGGCGGCCGTCCTCGGCAAAATCGTGGACCTGGAGCAGGAGCCGCATGCCGCGGCGCTGGAGATCGGCCAGGACCGCCAGCAGGCGACGGTTCTTGGCCAAGAGCGGATTGTGGACGTGAAGGAGATCGCAGCCCCCGGGCCAGTGGGCGCAAACCGCGGCCTGCACCGC
>JBAPYE010000310.1:0-1873 GCA_049284575.1 Desulfobacterales bacterium | reverse complement strand
CTCAACGTCCAGTCGGCGGCCGCGACAGATCCGGACTCGTAGAGGGCGCAGAAGTCGGCGAGCCGCGCGTCGAGGCGATCCTCCCCGAGCAGCAGGCCGAGGATCTGGGGATCCAGCCGCAGCCCATGGGCCAGCAAGGGCGGGCGCTCCTGGCGGGAATCCGCCAACAGGTGGATCAACCCATGCGCTGGCGGCCAGCGCCCTGCTCAATGCCTCCAAGGAGCGCCTGGCCAATTCGCAGCTCCTGGAGATCATCGAAACCTATCTGACCTATCTTTTCTCCCAGAGCGCGCCGCTGGCCGACACCCTCCTGATTGACCAGACCCGGGCGATTGAAAATGCGCTCGACTCCTTTGTTCAGAGCAAATTCATCGAAAAGATCGACCCCAAACCGGAAGACATCGAGGGCGAAACCGAGTTCAAGATCAATCACCACAAACGCACGGCGCTCTCCTACTACCAGAACAGCTGCATCGCGTTTTTCATTCCCGCCGCCATCACCAGCCTGGTGATTCTCGGCAAGGACGCCTTTCAGTTTTCAGCCGTCGATCTTCACAGCGAGTACCGCTTCATCCAGGAATTCTTCAAAAACGAATTCGCCTACGACGTGGACCGCACCCCCGAGTATTTCGTTCGCAAGACCCTCAAGACCTTTATCGATGACGCGATCCTGATGCCTCACCGCAGCCTGCCGGACACCTACCAGCTGACCTCGGTCGGCTACCGCAAGCTGCGACAGTTTGCCAGTTTTCTGAAGCCCTTCTTCGAATCCTACTGGATCACCCTCAACTCTTTTATGCGGGTCAGTAAAAAGGAGCTGGACAAGAAAGAACGCCTGAAAAAGGTGCAGTCGCTGGGCGGTCGGATGTTCAAGGAAAAGGCGGTGGGGCGCATCGAGGCGCTTTCCAAGATCAATTACGCCAACGCCGTCGACTATTTCAACTATCACGGCATCAAAAATGCCGAAGCCCAGGAAAAGATACAGATGTACGCCGAAAAGGTGCAGAACTACCTCGGCTACCTGCCGCCCTGAGCCTGTGGGCGGCGCGTGGGCGGGGGCGTGGCGGTGGGGTTGAAAAGCGGCATTGGCGGGCGGAGTCAGCGGCGCTTGGGGCCAGGAACCCGTTGAAAAGTTTTAAGTGACACTTTAAGAAAATAGATGAAAGCCCTAATTCTTGCAGCGGGATATGGAACCCGTCTCAGACCCTACAGCGACCACACCCCCAAGCCGCTTTTCCCCATCGACGGGCGCCCCCTGCTGGACCGTCTGATCCGGCAGCTGGTCCGCGGCGGGTGCCAGGCCGTGATGGTCAACACCCACCACCTGCATGCCCGGATCGAGGCTTTCTTAAAGTCCCAGCATTACCCGGTCCCGGTCCACACCCGCTTTGAACCCCAAATCCTGGGCACCGGTGGGGCCATTCAAAATGTCGCCGATTTCTGGGGCGCGCGCCCCTTTCTGGTGGTCAACAGCGATATCCTGACCGATATCGACGTGGCCGCGCTCTACCGCTTTCACCGCGGCCACCCGGACCCCGTCACCCTGGCGCTGACCGACTGTTTACGCTTCAACACCGTCGGCGTCAGCTCCCGGGGAACCGTCACGGGCTTCGATCGGAAGACGGCCGCGGACCGCCGGCTGACCTTCACCGGCATCCAGGTGCTGGACCCCGAAATCCTGGACCTGATCCCGCGGGGCGTTTTCTCCAGCAGCATCGATGCCTTCCGCCGGCTGATGGCCGGCGGCCAGGAAATCCGGGCCTTCATCCCCGACCCCTGCCGCTGGGACGATCTGGGCACCCCGGAGCGCTACTGCCGCGCGGCCCGCGACCCTCTGGCCGTGCGGGCCTTTCGCGCCTGCTGGCCCGAGGCC
>JBAPYE010000309.1:0-7596 GCA_049284575.1 Desulfobacterales bacterium | reverse complement strand
GGCCGTCCGAGCTGATCGAGATCGTCAAAAATGCCTTCGACCTTGCCTACCCATGACCCCGACAGTCCCCTGCCGGCCGGGACGCTCTTTGTCGTTGCGACCCCCATCGGTAACCTGGACGATATCACCTTAAGGGCCCTCAAGACCCTCGCCGCGGTGGATGTGATTGCCGCCGAGGACACCCGCCACACCGGGCGCCTGCTGGACCGCCACGGCATTGCGGCCGGCCGGCTGGTCTCCTGCCACGAACACAACGAACAGCAGCGGGTCGCCCAGCTGCTGGCGATGCTCAAAGACGGGAAAACGGTCGCCCTGGTGTCCGATGCCGGAACCCCCGGCGTCTCCGACCCCGGTTTTCGGCTGGTGCAGGCCGCGCGCGCCGAAGGGCTTGCCGTGGTGCCGATCCCGGGGGTCTCGGCCGCCCTCACGGCCCTGAGCGCCGCCGGGCTGCCCACCGACGCCTTCCTCTTCGTGGGCTTCCCCCCCCGCAAGCAGGGCGCCCTGACGCGCGATCTGGCGGCCCTCGCCGCCCAGCGCGCCACCCTGATCTTCTATGAATCCCCGCGGCGGCTGCTCAAGTTGCTGCAGGCCCTCCGAGAGACCCTGGGGGATCGTCAGGCGGTGCTGGCCCGTGAACTGACCAAAATACACGAAGAATTCGTCTGCGGCAGCCTGAGCGAAATTCTCCAGGCCCTCGAGGACCGCCCGGCGCTCAAGGGCGAATGCACCCTCCTGGTGAGCGGGGCGGGCGAGCAGGCCGCCGCCCCGGCCATCGCGCAAATCCGCGAGGAGATCGCAGCGGGCCTCCGGGACCCGAACACCGGTATCGCGGCCCTCTCCCAGGCCATCGCCAAAAAATACGGCCTCCCCCGGCGCAGCGTTTACGCCGAGGCCGTCAAAATCCAACAGCGGTCGCGCCGTTGCCAGGGGGCCGGCAAGAGGGAGGGATAATAAAAAATCCCCGTTCCATAAGTTCGTTGGGCCATTTAGTCTCGCTTGACGTTAATCACGCGATGCGTTATTAAAATTAAATATGATTCGATCCTTCAAGTGTTCCGAGACCGTGGCGCTTGCCAAAGGCATCCGTGTCAGACGTTTTTCGAACATTGCATCGGTCGCCCGCAGGAAACTCAGGCAGCTCGAAATCGCTGGAAGCCTTGAGGACCTGAGGATTTCGCCAGGCAACCGGCTGGAACCGCTTAAAGGTGACCGGGCGGGTCAGTACAGCGTTCGCATAAACCGGCAATGGCGCGTGTGCTTTCGATGGACGGAAGCTGGCGCTGAAGATGTTGAAATCGTGGATTACCATTAAGGTGAATTCGTCATGAGCAGACTTAAACCCATTACCCCCGGCGAACTCTTGCTGGAAGAGTTCCTCAAGCCCATGGGTGTCAGTCAATATCGCCTGGCCAAGGAGATCGGAGTTCCCGCACAACGCATCAGTGAGATCGTGATGGGAAAACGATCCATCACGGCAGACACCGACTTGAGGTTGTGCAGGTTTTTTGGCCTTTCTAACGGATATTGGATGCGCGCACAGGCCGCGCACGACACCGAGGTCGCAGAGCGCAAAATGGGCGCTATACTATCCAATATCAAACCGTGGACTGGTGTCGCGGCCCAACCAAGCGTTTCCGGCGACCCTGATGCTCGCGGCGACTGAGTTTTGGCGTTCCGGAAAAATAAGATTTATGGCTGATGCCCTTACCAAAACGCAAAGATCTCGATCCATGCGGAAGGTGAGAAGCCGAGCACCAAGCCAGAGCGGGATCGGCCGGATCAAGGCCCTCGTCCAATAAATGCCATCTGAGCGAGACCAGAATTGGCATAGTGAATGAGGGGAAGTGGGCAACTTATAAAAAAAAGACCTTTCCATTCCTACCTTTGGTTTGGATTTCCCAATACCGCAAGCCCGTCCTTTAAAGGGGTATCACGACACGTTTGGACGAATTGATCCACTGGATATGCGAGTCAATAGACGGAAAAATTCCTTCCATTAAAGCCGTTTGGGACTGACAAAGGAGAAATGTACACATATTATGGGGTTACTTTTTGAATGGGATCCGAAGAAGGCTCGGAAAAACATCAATACTCATGGTGTTTCTTTCGACGAGGCGAGCACCGCGTTTCGCGACCCGTTGTCACAGACGATTAACGATCCACTACATTCCGAGGGTGAGAACCGCTTTGTCCTACTTGGGCGATCTATTCAAGGAAGACTTTTGGTTATTATCCATACTGACAGGGGTGAGCGAATACGTATCATCAGCGCCAGACTGGCAACCACAAGAGAGAGGTTAAAATATGAAGAGAATGAAGAATGATCCAGATATGCTGGAGGAATACGATTTTACCGGCGGGGTCAGGTGAAAATACGCGAAGCGATATGCGGAAGGCACCAACGTTGTCGTTATTGATCCCGATGTCGCCGAATATTTTCCAGACCACGAATCAGTCAACGAGGCTCTTCGAGTTTTGACTGCAATTATCAAGAGACAAAAGAGGGCCAAACAAGGTCAAGGAGAGAAACGCTCGTAAACTCGCGGCCCTTATGCCCACTGTTGGAACCAATGAAATACCAATGGGGACATCCATTCATTTAATAACATGTCATCTGAGTTCGACCAGAATTGGTATTGTAAATGAGGGGAGGGAGCCAGCTTGTATTACAGTGGACGCGCCAATCTCCAAGTTGATGAGCCGGCAAAAGGTAAAAATCAGGATGGTTTTGAAAAAAATGCCACCTTACGGCGTGCCTGCCGGCCGGTAAAATCAACATCGGGAAAAGAATGCAAACCCCATGAAGAAGACCCTGCCATACAGGCTATTTGGTCTGGGGAGAATACCCAGGCAACTGCGACCCATGCTCGAGTCGGAAGGGATCGTCGTTGCGGATGAGGGGATCGGTGGGTGGTTCATCGCCAAGCATGTCACCGGGCCGGGCAGGCGTTACCGAAAGCGCGCCGAGGGGTTCTCGGGATGCCTGGTGGTCACGAAGCAACGGATCCTCTGCTACACGTATGGGAAACGACAGATCAATATCTCCGTTGATGACCCGAAGGTATCTGCACTGCATGTCACCCTTCCAAAGGCCGAAACGCTCTCCATCGCCTTCGAGTCCTCCGTCTTTCGGGAAGACTGGGCCGGGGTGATCGAATATCGATTCAACACCGAACGGGCGCGGCTTTTCCATGACACCCTCATATCCATTGGCGCCCGGGGCAGCGCATCTGAATCGCTGTAGCGCCCCAGCGATCTTTAAAAATGACGTCTCAAAACGCGAGGCTTGCCGGAAAGGTTGGTGAAAATTGGGCATGATGCTGGAAATTCGCGACGAAGCGGGATTGCTGCGCGCAACGGCCACTAGTGAGTTCTCGATGAAAGGGGCCAAGCGAAGCTTTCCTGAGATGCTGGATGCCGTGGCACACCACAGGGCTGAAAAGGTCCTCATCGATGGGCGGAAACTCAAGGGAGAGCCCAAAACCATCGAACGCTTTTTTTTCGGCAGTTTTGCGGCCCATGCCGTTGCGACACACCTGAAACGCGGCGCACCCCGTGCCCCGCAGTTTGCTTACCCTCTTCGAGAGCCGGTGCTTGACCCGCAACGCTTCGGCGAAACCGTCGCGGTCAATCGGGGTATGTGGCTGAAGTCATTCGGGAATCTCGACGACGCGCTCGGATGGCTCGGATGGGCGCCCGCCAGCCAGGCGCATGCAGGCGACGCGTGACAGCGTCTGAACCGCAACGTTTGGCCGCCCCGGAGGGCAAAGCAAACCCGGGTTGTTCTCATGGGTCTGTGGGCTCACGGTCGTGGTTTCAGGATTCAGGAGGCGTGGCCGTTCTCTACCCGGTGATACTGCCGGTCACGGCAGCCAATCGCGGCCTCAAGGGGCCGGAGAAGGTGCGGCACCTCAGCGCCCGGGCGCGCCAGGCGCTGGCGCTCTCCGCTGCCCGCAGCGGGGTCGCGCTGCCCCGTCTGCCCAAGGATGGCCGCGGCGTCCCGCTGCCGGTGAATGGGGTCTACTGGTCGATCAGCCACAAACCCGATTACGTGGCCGGGGTGGTCAGCCCGGATCCGGTGGGCATCGATCTCGAGGAAATTCGGGTCTTTTCGGAGGGAGTGCGCCGCAAGATCGCCGACGAGGCCGAGTGGGCGCTTTCGAGCGAAGCGCCCGAGCTGCGTTTTTTCCGCTTCTGGACGGCCAAGGAGGCCGTGCTCAAGGCGGCCGGCACCGGGCTGAGCGGGCTTTCCGGGTGCCGGGTGCAGTCGGTTCCCGACGGCCGGCGGCTGATTCTCGCCTACCGGGGTGACTTGGCGGTGGTGGCGCACTTCTTCTTCGAGCGCCACGTGGCCGCCGTGGCGCCAAACGCCCACCAGGTTCGGTGGTCGCTGCTGGCTGCCGAAGATCCCGCCGTCTGAGGGCTTGGGCGGATAATCCGGATGGCGGGCCGGCTGGGCCCCGTGGGCCGGGGAAAGAAAACGGCCGCGGGCAAAGGCCGACGGCCGTGGGTGAAAGGCTGTCGTGGGGATCGGCAAACCGGTGCGCGTCGTCTTCGGCCGCCGCCGGCCTTACCCCTCGGAGGCGCCGGCCGCGGCCGCAAACCCCAGGTCAAAGGCTTTCAAATTGGTCTCCACGAAGGCCTTGCGGGTGCGCGTGCGGATGGCGGTTTTGACGTTTTCGGTGGTCAGGGGCAGGGCGTCTTCATGCAAGAGGGCGCCCAGCAGCACCATGTTGACCGCCATCACGTTGCCCGCTTGCTTGGCCAGGGTCGTGGCATCGAAGGCCACCAGCTTACGGACCTTGGCCCGCACCAGTTTCTGGATTTGCCCCAGCCCCGGGTAGGTGCCCCGGCCGATGGTGACCGTAAAGGGCGTCAGCGGGCTGAGATTGGTGATGGCGAGGCTGTTGGCGTTGCATTTCCCCAGCGCCCGCAGGGTTTCGGCGGGTTCGAAGCCCAGCAGGATGTCGGCCTCGCCGTCTGATATGATCGGGCTGCGGGCGTCGCCGAAGACCATGGCCGACTCCACCACGCCGCCCCGCTGGGCCATGCCGTGAATCTCGCTCATGCGCACCGCCACACCCGAGAGCAGCGCCGCTTCGCCGAGCACCCGCGAGGCCAGCAGGTTGCCTTGCCCGCCAACCGCCACAATGATTAACCGTTTCGCTTCCATCTTGACCATCCTGTCGTCTGTCGGCGGGAGCACCTTTTCCCGCCTGAATTGCGTTCGATCAGCGGTCCGGAAATTTGCCGCTCTTCCGGTGCGCCGCGCCTCTATTTCTCGGCCTTGATGGGGCGGATGGCCTTTTCCGGACAGATCTGGGCGCAGACCGAGCAGCCGGCGCACAGGTCGGGGTCGATTTTGACCCGGCCGTCCTGGAGGTAGAAGGCGAAGCAGGCCAGGTCGTTGATACAGTCGCGGTGGTTCTTGCACGCGTCTGAGACGTAAAAGGCCCGGCCGCGGGGCTTTTTGAGGCTTTTGGCGTAAAGCGTGCACAATTCCTGGCTGATAACCACCGAAACCCCCTTGAATTCGAGGGCTTCACGGATCGTCGCAATGCTCTTTTTGGTGTTGAAGGGCCGGATGGTGGTCACATGCTGGACGCCTAAAGCCTTGACGACCGCCTCGATGGACACCCGGCCGTAGCCTTCGATTCCCAGTTCGTGCATGTCGACCCCGGGGTTGGGCTGGTGGCCGGTCATGGCGGTGGTGCCGTTGTCCAGGATCACCAGGGTGAAATTGTGGTTGTTGAAGACGGCGTTGACGAGGCCGGCGATGCCGGAGTGAAAAAAGGTGGAATCCCCGATGAAGGCCACCACTTTCTGGTCGGTCACCTGGGCGAAGCCGCCGGCGGTGCCTGCAGATGAGCCCATGCAGATCAGGAAGTCGCCCATCGAGAGGGGCGGCAAAAACCCCAGGGTGTAGCACCCGATATCGGTGGGGTGGATGGTGTCGAGCCCCTCGGTGGCCTTCTTGACGGCGTAGAAGGTCGCCCGGTGGGAGCAGCCGGCGCAGAGCGTCGGTGGTCGCTGGGGAATCTCCGGCAGATCCGACAGGTCCGGAATCGCCGGGGGGCTGTAAGGCACGTCGAAATAGGCGGCGATGACCTTTTTGACCATGGCGGGGTCGAACTCGTAGAGGCGCGAAAAAAGCCCCGACCCCTTGCCGCGAATCGGCAGCGTCAGGCCGGCTTCCTGGGCAAAGGCCTTGACGGTTTCCTCCATGAAGGGCTCGCCCTCCTCGACCACCAGGACGCGGCGGCACTCTTTTAGAAACCCCTTGACCCGCTCGGCGGGCAGGGGATGGGAGAAACCGATCCGCAGGATTCGGGCGCGGTCTTGGATGCCCAGGTCCCGCAGGGCGTCGTCGACGTAGTTGTAGCTGACCCCGTTGCAAACGATCCCCCAGTCGCCGCTGCCAGAGGTGAAATTGAAGGGGCTCTCGCCCGCCAGCTTCTCGGCGGCCTCCAGGCGCTCCAGCAGGCGCGCGTGCAGCTTGCGGGCAACCGCCGGCACCGTCACATAGTTGAGGGGGTCCTTGACGAAGCGGCCCGTGGGGCGGCGGGGTTTGAGTGCGCCGGTGGTCACCACGGCGGTGGAGTGGTTGATGCGCGTGGTGGTTCGGAAAAGAACCGGCTGCTGGAGCTCTTCGGACAGTTCGAAGGCGTAGGCGGCCATCTCTTTGGCCTCCGCCACCGAAGAGGGCTCCAGGAGCGGCAGGCCCGCCAGGCGAGCGTAATAGCGATTGTCCTGTTCGTTCTGGCTGGAGAACATGTAGGGGTCGTCGGCCGTGACGATCACCATGCCGGCCTTGACGCCCACGTAGGCCAGGGTCATCAGGGGGTCTGCGGCCACGTTGAGCCCGACGTGCTTCATGATGCACATGCTGCGCACACCGGCATTGGCCGCCGCCGCCGCCACCTCCATGGCGACCTTCTCGTTGGTGCTGTATTCGAAGTAAAGATCGCTTTCGCGGGCGATCTGAAAAAAATTGGCGGATATTTCGGACGATGGGGTGCCCGGGTAGGTGCTCGCAAAGGCGACACCGGCCTCCAGCGCGCCGCGGGCAATGGCCTCGTTGCCCAGCAGGAGCATGTCGCGGCCGGCCTGATCGGTCAAAAGTTTGTGCATCGCAGGGTTCCTTATGAAGTCGGCTGTCTGGGTTGCTGGCGGCCGATGCCGGGGTGCGCCCCCCCTCGGGGCGATTTTCGCGGCCGACTGTGAAAACCGCAGGGGCCAGAGGCGCCGGGATGAGAGCGCCGGCTTTTTTCAAAGGCCGGCAGGGCGCAAAGCGGCGTAGGCCTTGCGTTGGTCCAAGGCTATATAACAGGCCTCGCGAGACTGTAAAGGGTTTTCTTGCCGCCGCATCCCGTTGAAAAGACTTTACAAAGCGGACACCATGATTTATACCCAAGGCAAATTGGGTTGGATTTCGAGCGGTACCCAAAAGATCCATAACGCTTTGAAAATTTTATTTATATCATAAAGGTAAGCTAAACGTGCGCCCTCGGATCACTCTGGTTATTGCTACCCGCAACAAGGGAAAATGCGCTGAAATTCGTGAACTTCTGCAAGGCTATCCCGTCACGATAAAAG
>JBAPYE010000308.1:0-4036 GCA_049284575.1 Desulfobacterales bacterium | reverse complement strand
GATGGGGGTCACCGGCCGCTGCTTTTCCGATGCCCGCACCAGCTTCAGCGCCACGGCCGCAATCTCCGCCGGGTCGTGGCCGGCTGCGGCCAACTCCGCCACCATTTCCTTTTCCTGCTGGCAGCGTCCGCGCCGCAGCCAGACGGCCATCTTCTCGAGCAATTCCACCCGGCGCTTGGTTTCGATATCCGTCACGCTGGGCAGCTCGGCGGGGGAAAGCGGCTGTTGGGTGAAGCCCTCGATCCGGCGTAGGCGCCACTTCTCCTGGGGCGTCAAGAGCGAAATCGCCACCCCGCTCTTGCCGGCCCGGGCCGTGCGCCCCACGCGGTGCAAGTAAGCCTCCGGGTCCTGGGGCAGGTCGAAGTTGACCACATGCGAGATGTCGTCGATGTCCAGCCCGCGCGCGGCCACATCGGTGGCCACCAGGATTGACCCGGGGTTTCGGCGGAAGCGCCCGAGGACCTGCTCGCGGACCTCCTGGCACAAGTCGCCGTTGAGGGCCTCGGCGGGAAAGCCCTGCAGGCTCAGCTGGTTGGCCAACTCGCCGGTGGCGGTCCGGGTGCGCGCAAAGATCAGGGCGCGGCCGATATTCTCGACCTCGAAGATGCGCGTCAGGGCGGACAGTTTGTCCACCGCGTTGACCAGGTAGTAGCGCTGCGTGACCGTGGCCGCGGTGCGTTGTTTGCGGTGGATGGTGACCGACCGGGGCTGGTGCATGTAGCGTTCGGCCAGAGTCCGGATTTCATTCGGCAGGGTGGCGGAGAAAAGCGCGGTCTGCCGCTGGGCGGGGGTCTCTTGCAGGATCGCTTCGATATCGGCGATAAACCCCATGCCGAGCATTTCATCGGCCTCATCAAGCACCACGCTTTTGACATCGCCCAGGTAAAGGGCCTTTTGGCGGATCAGATCCAGCAGGCGGCCGGGGGTGCCCACCACCACGTCGACCCCTTTTTTGAGCCGGGTGATCTGGCGGGCGTAGGGCTGGCCGCCGTAAACGGCCAAAACGCGCACCCCGCGGTGACGCCCGTAATCAAACAGGGCCTGGGCGACCTGGATGGCCAGTTCGCGGGTGGGGGTCAGGACCAGGCTCTGGGTGTTTTTGCTCCCCGCTGCAAGGGCGTTCAACAGCGGCAGGCCGAAGGCGGCGGTCTTGCCGGTGCCGGTCTGGGCCTGGCCGATGACGTCCGAGCCCGCCAGCAGCTGCGGAATGACGGCCTCCTGAATGGGGGTGGGGGCGTTGAAGCCCATTTCGGTCACGGCCTGCACCAGCTGCGGGTGCAGGTTCAATTCGCTGAATTGGATGGTCATATTGCTCCGGCTCTTGTTTTGAGATGTCCCCTGTGTCGCCTGGCCCTTGCGGGCCATGCCCCTGTTGCGCCCAACAGTTGACTCTCTTCCCGCAGACGCGAGCCTCACTGTTGCAACAAAAAAGCCCGGGCCTTAAGGCCGGGCAACCATCTGGAAAATTCAAAACCGAATGTTTTAAGGGTTTGGGATCCGCATGCGGGTTTGAAGAAATCTTATAAACGAAGTTCGGGGCAAATGCAAGCCATAGCTGCCGCTGCGGATGGCAAGGATCGACTGGTTTTAAGGCCGTTTGGGTTTCAGGGAACAGGCAGCCGCGTCCCGACCGGGGGGTGGTCGATGGCCGAATGGCCCGGCTGGCTGGGGCGCTCCCCGGTGTTGAAGCCAACCCGTTATCCGTGCTAAACAGGATGTCCTGACCAACGGCCAGGGGAAAGGACTGCGGTTTAATGGATCAAAATCGTCTCAAAAACCTGCTTGGCGACCTGCAGGCCGGCCGGGTGGACCTGCAGACCGCCATGGCGCAGCTTGAAAAGCTGCCCTTCGAGGATATCGGCTACGCCAAGATCGATCACCACCGCTGCTGCCGCACGGGGGTCTCGGAGGTGATCTACTGTGAGGGTAAAACCCTCTCCCAGATTCAGGGCATCGTGACCCGCCTGGCCGCGGGCCACGACAACATCCTGGCCACCCGCGCCGCTCCAGAGGTGTACGCGGCGGTTCGGGAGGTTGCGCCCGACTGCAACTACCATGAAACGGCCCGCATCGTGGTGGTCAAGCCCCGGCCGCCGGCGCCCATCGGAAATATCGCCGTGCTGTGCGCGGGCACTGCGGATATCCCGGTGGCCGAAGAGGCCGCCGTGACCGCTGAAGTCCTGGGCAGCCGTGTCGCGCGCATCTACGATGTGGGAGTGGCCGGCATTCACCGCCTGCTGGACAAACGTGAGCAGCTCGGCCGGGCCAACGTGGCCGTAGTGGTGGCGGGCATGGAAGGCGCCCTCGCCAGCGTGGTGGGGGGGCTGGTGCCCTACCCGGTGATCGGGGTCCCCACCAGCGTCGGTTACGGCGCCAGCTTCGGCGGACTGGCGGCGCTCTTGGCGATGCTCAATAGCTGTGCTGTGGGGGTTTCGGTGGTCAATATCGACAATGGCTTCGGGGCCGGCTGCCAGGCGGCGCTGATCAACCGCCTGGCCGTTTGCGGGGCAACCGATAGCGGGAAGCCGGGGAATCACGGCGGATGAAGATCGCTTATTTCGACTGCTTTGCTGGGGCCAGCGGGGACATGATTCTGGGGGCGCTGCTGGATGCCGGGCTGGCGCTGGACCGGCTGCGCGATGCGCTGGGGCGGCTGCAGCTCGAGCACCACACACTGGACGTCCACCCGGCGGTCAAGCAGGGCCTCGGCGGCAGCCAGGCCCTGGTGCTTATCGATCAGGACCACCACGGAGAGCCCAACCGGGGCCTGCACGAGATTCGTACCATCATCGCTGCCAGCGGGCTGGAGGATATCGTCAAAGACCGCAGCCTGGCCATTTTTCAGCGCCTGGCGCAGGTCGAAGCGGCGGTTCACCGGGTCCCGCTGGAAAGCGTGCATTTTCACGAGGTGGGCGCCCTGGACGCCATCGTCGATATCGTGGGCGCCGTTGCGGGCCTGCACCTGCTGGAGATACAAAAAGTCTTCTGCTCTCCCCTGCACCTGGGCACCGGAACCGTGACCTCCGCCCACGGCACGCTGCCGGTGCCGGCGCCGGCTACCCTGGAGCTGGTGCGCGGCCGACCGGTTTACAGCAGCGGGGTTGCCGGTGAGCTCCTGACCCCCACCGGGGCCGCCATTCTGACTACCCTGGCCGAAGGTTTCGGCCCCCTGCCGGCGATGGTGCCAACGGCTGTGGGCTACGGCGCCGGCAACGCCGAGCGGGAGATTCCCAACCTGCTGCGACTGGTCATCGGGAACGCCTGGTCCCCCCGTCCCGGGTCGACCGTTTTTTCGGAACCGTCGTGATCGTGCGGCAGTTTTACGGCGGCCGCTTGCCGAAAGCGGGCGGTGTCATCAGCCTGGTGGGCGCCGGCGGCAAAACGACCCTGATGTTCCGCATCGCCCGGGAGTTGGCGGCCGCCGGCGAGACGGTGCTGACCACCACCACCACCCGGATCTACCGTCCCCAACCGGCGCAGTCCGCGCACGTGGTCGTTGCCGCCGAGTTGTCCGTGGCGCTGCCGGCGCTGGCCCGCGAACTTCGCCAAAGCCGGCATGTCACCGCCGCGGCGGGTCTTATCCCCCAGGCCGGCAAGCTCGCCGGATACCCCCCGGAAACCGTTGATGCCCTGCGCGCCGCCGGGCTTTTCCGCTGGGTCCTGGTGGAGGCCGACGGGGCCGCCCGGCGGCCGCTCAAGGCCCCGGCGGCGCACGAACCGGTTATTCCCGCCTGCAGCGACTGGGTCATCGCCGTGGCGGGCATGACGGCGGTCGGCCGTCCGCTGGACGCACGCCGGGTCTTCCGACCGGAGCGCTTCGGCGCTCTGGCCGGGGTTGCAGCCGGGGAGCCGGTGACCCCCGAGGCGGTCGCCGCCGTCCTGCTGCACCCCGAGGGTATCATGAAGGGATGCCCGCCTGCGGCCGCGCGCTGCGTTTTTCTCAATCAGGCCGATCTGCCCGGCGCGGCCGAGGCTGCCCGCGCCGTTTGCGCCGCTCTGGCGCGCGTCATCCACGAGCCTGTCGACCGGGTTCTGA
>JBAPYE010000307.1:0-3985 GCA_049284575.1 Desulfobacterales bacterium | reverse complement strand
GTCCGAGACGGATTACTATGCCGAATTGGGAGTCAGTAAAAACGCGAGCGAAACAGAGATAAAGAAGGCTTATCGCAAACTGGCCATGAAATACCACCCCGACCACTCCAAGGGGGACAAGCAGGCTGAGGAAAAGTTCAAGAAGATCAGCGAGGCCTATGCCGTCCTCAGCGACAAGGAAAAGCGCCAGCAATACGATACGTTCGGCTCCGCAGGATTTCAGCAGCGCTATTCGCAGGAAGACATTTTCCGCAATTTCGATTTTTCAGACATTTTCCGCGAATTCGGCTTTGGGGGCGGCGCTGCCCGCGGCGGCGGTTTCGGGGGGCCCGGGCAGGGGGGTGGTTTCAGGTTCTCCTTCAACCCTGGTGACCCTATGGGGGGTGGCCGCCATCGGCAGCAGGCGCCCGTCAAGGGCGGCGATCTGGTCTACGAGCTGCCTCTGACCCTCAAGGAGGTGGCGACCGGCGCCAGTAAAACGATCGCGTTTCAGCACGATGGGCGGACCGAAAAAATCACCGTCAAAATCCCCAAGGGGATGGTTACCGGCAAAAAGCTGCGGTTGACGGCGAAGGGGGACCCCAGCCCTTACGGCGGCCCCCCGGGGGATCTTTTCATCCGGTCCAAGGTAATGGACGACCCGGTTTTCGGGTTGGAAGGCCAAGACCTTTTTGTCGTGCGCGAAATCAAGCTTACCGAAGCAATCCTGGGGACCTCGCTGGCAGTCCCGACACTGGAGGGTAAAAATCTCAGTCTCAAGATACCGCCGGGAACCCAGCACAAAACCAAAATGCGGCTCAGCGGCCATGGGCTGCCGCAGATGCAGGGGGCGGGCAAGGGCGATCTGTATGTACACGTGCACGTCATCATTCCCGGCAAGCTGACGGAGGCCCAGAAAAAACTGGTCGAAAAACTCGCCCAAACAGGTTTGTAGATTTTCGGCAATCGGCCGCAAAATGATATCCGCCGCCTATTTCCCAAAACCGGGCGGCAGCTCGATGCTGCCAAAGACAGCGCCACCAGCGCGTCATAAACAGTGAAATCCCGTCATGCCCGAACTTGTTCCAGTCTTCACCAAAGATGAAATTCAGAAGATGGTCGCCGCCGTGGCGCGGCGCATCTCCCATGATTACCAGGGGCGGACGCTTGTTTTGGTGGGGGTTCTGAACGGGGCCTTCATGTTTCTGGCCGACCTCGCGCGCGAACTCAGCATCCCCGCCCAAATCGATTTCATCCGGGTGGCGAGCTACGGTGCGGGCAGCACGTCGTCCGGGAAGCTCACCCTGACCAAGGATCTCGAACTGGACATCCAAAACAAGGATGTTCTGGTGATCGAAGACATCGTCGATACCGGCCTGACCCTCTCCTGCTTGATTGACCACCTGAAATCCTTTGGTCCGCTTTCCGTGAGGGCCTGTGTCTTGCTCGACAAGCGTGAACGGCGCGAGCGCGCGGTACCGATCGATTATGCCTGCCAGGTGGTGGAGAAGGGTTTTTTGGTGGGCTACGGCCTGGATTATGCCGATGACTACCGGAGCTTACCGGAGATTTGTCACCTGAAATTATAACCTGCGAGGAGCTGCCATGATCATTACCTGCGAAGAGTGCGATACCAGTTTCAACCTGGACGAAAAATTCGTCAAACCGTCCGGGTCCAAGGTGCGGTGTTCCCAGTGCCGGCATGTCTTCGTCGCCTATCCACCGCCTGTCATGGAGAGCGATGAGACCGGCAGGCAGTCGGAGCCGGCGGGCCGAGCGGGCGACGCTCCGGCTGAAGTCGGCGCGGGAGCAAGCGACTCTTCGTCGGCTGAGGCGATCGCGGCCAGCGGGGCCCTGTCCTTTGACGAAGAGCCCGAAGCCGGAGCCGACCAGGCTTTCGAAGAAGCGCTGGAAGCACTCGACCTGGGTGATCTCTCCCCGCTGGACGCCGACAGCGCCGCTGACGACGACGATATCGACATGACGGAGATCGAGAACCTATTTCAAGATGACGACTGGGCCGCGGAAAAGCCCCCACTGGCGGATGACGCCGCAGCCACGCATGCCGCTGACCCCACACCGGAGACCCCGGCTGCCGATGAGGATGATGAGGACGAAGTCATCGATCTCTCGGACCTGGAGGAAATGCTGGATTTCGAGGAAGATCTGGATACGGTGGAACCCCAAGAAGTGGAACTCACCCTGAGCGAAGATTTCGGGGCTGAAGGGGAAATGCCGGCCATCGATGACGGCAGCCTCGAAGAGGACGATGAGGATCTCTCGGATCTGGAGACGCTGCTGAAAGAGGACGAAGCCGATGAACCCGCCGGCCCCGATGCGGCCGCAGACGATTTGCAGCGGGCGGAAGGTGAAGGCCTCGATGATGATGAAGTCGAAATGCTCGATCTCTCCGAGCTCGGGGGCACCCTCGATGACGAAGATGACCGCTCCCCTGCCGAAGCGCCAGCGGCCGCCGGCGATGAAGATCTAGAACTCCAGCTGGATTTTGAATCGACGGTCGACGAGGATCAAAAAACCGCGGACGATGATTTTGAGCTCCAATTCGAGACTGAAGCGGGTGAAAAAGATGCCGGCCTTGCGACTGCGGCCGCGGCAGCCGGGGGCTTGGCGGCTGCGGCGGATAAGCCCGATGAGCTGAAAGGGGCATCTGAGACGGTCGCTTCCACGGCCCGGCCGGCTGACCGCCAGAAGGCCCATCAGCAGAAACCCTATCAGAGCGTCGAGAGAGTTGAGAAGCGGGGCGGCAGCGCCCTGGCCCTGATTCTGCTCCTCCTGATTCTTCTGGCCGTCGGCGTGCTGGCCCTTCAAAGATTCCTGGGCGTCACTATCCCGTACGTCACGGATCTGACCCGGAATATCCCCTATATCGGTGAGTTTGTTCAGCCCCAGGGTCAGGTGAGCGATCCTGCCGGGAACCTGCATCTGTCGACTCTGGAAATCAACAGCCGATTCATTGAAAACGACAGTGCCGGCAAGCTCTTTATCATCACCGGGCAGGTCAAAAACGGCTACACGGTGGCCCGCAGCCACATCCAGGTCAACGGTAAAATCTACTCCCAGGGAAAGCAGCTGGTGAAAAGCGAGAACGTATTCAGCGGCAACATCCTTTCAGACCTGGATCTGAAAAACCTGAGCTTCGATGACATTCGCAGCCGCCTGAACAACAAGGACGGGCTCCAGATGGCCAACGTCGATGTCAAGCCCGGCGCCACCGTTCCCTTCATGCTGGTTTTCTCGGACCTGCCGGAAAACTTGGAAGAGTTCACCATCGAGGTGGCCGGCTCCGCGGCAGTCGAATAACCGCTTGTCCCGGCGGCCAGGGACCCCTTTATGCGGGTCCCTGGCCGCTGCCGCAAAACCCCTTACCCCTGATCGCGCCCATCGCGGGCGACCCTTTCGCGGGTTGCTGGCATGAAAACACCCGCTGAAACCGGCCCCGACTTTTTTCCCCGGCTGCCACGCTCCAGATTTATGAAGCAGGGTCGGTCGTGCAAGGTGCGGCCTGCTGGAAAAAGGGGGGCGGCTGCTGATTTGCCCCCCGGCGACCCCGCCGCCGCTCACAATCTCACCGCGATGGCGCTTGAGGATGTGTAACCCGTACACCCCCCGCTGGCAGGAAAAATTCGGTATTTTCGCCTTGACTGCGGCACCAGGAACTGTTATCAACCCCGCTGTTAATTTTCGGTGGAATTAAACCAGTTCGGGTGGTAGTATACGCCAAATGGCGATGTAGCTCAGTCGGTCAGAGCATGCGGCTCATATCCGCAGTGTCCGGGGTTCAAATCCCTGCATCGCCACCAAATTACAATCCAGCTCATACAGCTAAGTACAAAAGGCCCTGATAAACCAGGGCCTTTTGTGTTTATATAGTCCAGCTCAGTCCGCTAAAATCCATTGACATCCAGGGGTAATCGGGGTAACTTTTCCAATTGTTACCCCCAATCATCGAGCTGTTACCCCGAAATTCCATGGAGGCCCGCCATGC
>JBAPYE010000306.1:0-3474 GCA_049284575.1 Desulfobacterales bacterium | reverse complement strand
GCCAAAGCTTCACAGAGATTTATGAATATATTGCTAACACCGTCGACTGAGCTATACTTTACGCTCAGCCATCCACTGCCGTCGATAATTGCCCATGCCATTTGGGTATTGTTTTTAGCGTGAGTTCTGATTACTGTCTTATGGTACCGCCATGCCGGTGGCCCCTGTAGCACCTTTGCATTATTCTGGCTGCCGTCTCCGGCGATATAGGCACCGGCGGCGTTGTAACCGCGGATACGGACCCGCACGCGGTCGCTCACCGTCTCTGGCGTCCAGTCATAGTTGTTCCAGCCGGAGACACAGGGTGCCGCTGTGGCAATGGTTTGCCAGGTGTTTCCACCATCGGCCGAGATCGATACCTTGGCCGTCTTGATCTGTTCACCCCAGATATACCAGCGAACACTCGTGGCGACGTCGGTCAACAACGTCTCGCCGTCGTCGGGTGTCCACAGCACCAGATTCTGTCCTGGTGCACTGCCGCTAGGGATTATCGCCGTCAGGCCCTCTCCCTGGGTATACAGCCATTCCTCTCGCTGGCTTTGCGGTGTGTCGCCCCAAGTCGTATGGATCACCACACGCTTGCTGCCGTCAAAGGCGATGCGGTAGCCGAAGGCGCAGTTGGCGTGGTTCGGCGTGCCCCAGACGAACGGTCGGCCAGCGTTAATCTCCGCAACAATATCTGGCCACGCCCAGTCGTTAGCAGCATTTGCCGTGACATCTTTGGTCGCGAACGCATACCCATACGTCTTTTGAATGAAGTCGGGGTAACCGCTGAATCCGGTGCGCCATGTACCCGTTTGCGGATCGATGATCTGATCAATGAAGTCGGGGACGTTGTGCTTCGACTTGGGATGATCGAACCAGTGGCCGACTAGACGTCCATAGCCAACAATGCCGCCCGTGCCCTTTACAAAGTTGTCGTAATAGCATGTAGCCATGGTCCAGGCCGTAGGCACGCACCACCAAGTCCAGTTAACTGCCGGCACAGAATCGGCGAGCGGCACCAAGTTCAGCGTCGGCGCTGGTGCCGCCGCCGTGTCGGTCGGCTGGATGGCGGCCTGCATGGGTAACGGCGGCTCTGCCAACTCAACCTCTTCGGAGGCACTAAGCTGCAGCGCTGTCCCTGGCTCCACCTTTCTCAGCGTGTGAACATCCAGCAGGACACGCCGATTCGCGGCGGAAATCTCAAAGTATTCCTGATGCAAGCCAAGCCAGTAAATCCTGGTGAGGCAAGCATCGGCGGTTGCGAGCTGCGAGCGGCCGATCATTTGCGCTTCCTCGCCGCCCACGAACAGCGGGTGTAGCGCGTTCACGACGCGCAATACTGGCTGCGCCGTCCGCCGCGCCGCGACGTAGATCGCTCCAAACCGTGCGGTCAAGCCCGCCTGGCGGGCGGCCAGAAACAAGTTTGCCGGGAACGTGCGTGTGGCAAGCGCGTAAGGAAAGACATAGGCGCGCACGTCGCCATTGGTGTCGGCGACCGGAAACGGTTCGCCCCGGGCAATCTCATTGCCCCAGACTTCGAAGGCATGAGCGTCAGCAATCGATTCCAGCATCGCCAGGTCGGCGGCATTCTCGATGTCCAACCGTGCGGAAGGCATCGGCTGGCCCGCCAAGCTATTGCGATTGGTATTCGACATTGTTTCCTCCTGGTATCGCGCGCGTTGGGTTAAAGGTCCAGCGGAAACGTCCTTTTGTGAGGCCGGAGGGTCACCGAATATTGTCATCTTGTTGAATTGCAGGCAAGGATTTGGAATTTGTCTTTTTGTCCATCAAAAAAAACTGGATTTCAGACCTGTCGGCAGCTCGACAGCACGTACCACATTGGTAATGTTTCCTTTTCCAAACCTTGGCTACTTCAAGGTTGCTTGTGCAATTTGGCCGTCCTCGATAAAAACGTCCACCTTACGGTTGTTCGCCAAAGCTTCACAGAGAATCATGAATATATTGCTAACACCGTCGATTGAGATAGGCTTTACCCTCAGCCAACCACCGCCGTCGATAATTGCCCACGCCATTTGGGTATTGTTTTTAGCGTGTGTTCTGATTACTGTCTTGTTGTACTGCCATCCACTCACTACGGCTGAAATCAATTGGCGCAGGTTAGGGCGGTTGCCGATAAGCTGGGTGCTTGGGCGAGCAGGAAAAACGGACCCATTCGGAAATGTAAAGCCTGGGCCATCCTGCTGAGGGGAGCCGGTGGTCCGAAGCAGTTCACGCGCCTTAGCCGGGGTGAGAAGCGGGTTTCCCTTCGTCCGCAAAACCCCCTGGAGGCATCCCAGGGCGCCCACGACGACGGGGGAGGCACTTGAGGTTCCGCTAAAATAGTCAGTATACCATAAATTTTTGTTAGAGCCGCCTTGATAGTCTCCATAGCCGGTTGAGGTTACCTCCCATCCCCAGCCTTGGGCGTCAACCCTTGCGCCGTAGTTAGAGAACCAGCATCGAGCTCTATCTACATATGGTTCCCAACTTGGTTCAGGGTAAGGTGATTCATGACGATTTCTACCGTGTGTCCCAGCTGGCGGATTGCCGGCTCCCGCCATGACGGCACCCGAAGATGGATTGGCAGGATTATAGGGATTCTTCCAGGTGGAGGGAAAACCAGGTTCGGGGGTGTTGAATTTTGGGTCATCCAGATTGTGGTTTCCGTTGCCCGCCGCCTCCACTACGATGATGCCCTTGTTCACAGCGTAACGGATTGCATCAAACTCGTCTGGCCACCACTCGATGGCTCGAAAAGAGCGTTGGAGTTCGATCAGGATAATATCCCCGGCACCGAGCCTATCTGCGGCCTCGCGGATGGCACGGGGAGAGTTTTGTTTGGTAGGGGAATCATAAATGGAAATTCCTCTCACATTTGCTTCCGGGCAGATGCCGGTGATACCGAAGGTATTGACGTCACCGCTTATTACCCCAACTACGGCAGTTCCGTGATTTACCCAACCCATATCGCCACTAACCCCACTACCAACCATCCCTCCCTGATTCTGCAAGAGATCCTCGTGGGAAAACAGCCAACCGCCTTCGATGTCTATGATATTCACCCCGACGCCACGGCCCCCCGGTTGGGTCCAGGCATACCTGGCATCTATACCCCCCGGGGCGGCATCCAGATATCCCTGACGGGGGGTAAAATCGGGGGTAACAGCAGGAGGCTCCGCTTCCGTGGGGACAACTTTTAGGGGGATGAGGTAGGAGGGTATGTGCCCGGCGGGCATAGCCGGTGGTTTAACATAGGCGCCATCAATGACCTCTAGCTGCCGGAGACGTTCAGCCAGCTGGTCTAAGCGATCATCAGGGGCCTCGATCATGTAATAGGTAGAAAGGTTAATCTCTGGTGAATCGGAGGCCGTAGCCAGGGAAGAAGTTTGCGCCTTAAGCCGCTCTTCGCTGAGGCCGAACAGAGGTTGCATTAAAACACCCTCAGATGCCAGGAATTTTGACAAGGTGGAGAAATCCGCCCCCTTATCG
>JBAPYE010000305.1:0-4121 GCA_049284575.1 Desulfobacterales bacterium | reverse complement strand
GAATTCTGCCTCTCAATGCCGAACTGATTCAGAAATGGAGAGGAGAACAGCTTATGACGGTCAACCTGGTTCTGGAATTCGCGGTGGTCATGGCGGCTATTTTTTTCGGCAGCCGCTGTGGCGGGGTCGGATTGGGACTGTGGGGCGGCGTCGGGGTTCTCGTGCTCACGTATGGTTTCGGGCTGCCGCCGACAAGCCCCCCCGTGGATGTGATGCTGATTATTCTCGCCGTGATCATGGCCACCGCCGTCATGGAGGCCGCCGGCGGCATCGACTTCCTCGTCGGGGTGGCCGAACGCATCATCCGGCGCAGCCCCCGTCAGATCACGGTGGTGGCCCCCGTGGTCGCTTACATTTTCACCCTAGGCGCGGGGACGGGCCATGTGTTTTATCCCCTGCTTCCGATCATTTTTGAAGTCGCATATGAGAACGGTATCCGGCCCGAACGCCCGATAGCGGTGGCCACCATTGCCTCGCAGCAGGCCATCACCGCCTCGCCGGTGTCGGCGGCCATGGCGGCCATGATCGCTTTGTATGAGCCTGCCGGCTTCGGGCTGACCCAGATCATCATGATCTGCCTGCCGGCGACCCTGATCGGAGTGATCGTCGCCGCGCTGGTTCAAACCTGGGTCGGCAAGGAGCTGCGTGACGACCCGGAATACAACCGCCGCTTGCAGGCCGGGGAAATCGAAAGGCCGAAAAAGGACCAGGCCAATGCTCAAAAGCCCGATCTGCCCTCGGCGGCAAAGACCAGCGCCATGATGTTTCTGCTGGGGGTAGCGCTGATCGTTCTCTGCGGCCTCTTTCCCGGCTTGCGGCCGCAGGTGCCGAAGGCCAGCGCACTGGTTGCCCTCGACATGGCCACCACCATCCAGATCGTGATGCTCTCCATAGCCGCAGTCATTCTCATGATCAGCCGGGTCCCGGCCGCCGAAATCCCTAAGACCAAGACCGCGCAAGCGGGAATCACGGCCGTCATCGGCATTTTCGGCCTGGCCTGGCTGGGCGACACCTTCATCAAGGGCAACGAAAAGATCATCATCGGCGCCATCGGCGATATCACGAGCACCTACCCGATCACGTTCGCCTTCGGGTTGTTCTTCGCATCCGTCCTGCTCTTCAGCCAGGCCGCAACCACCCGTGCGCTCATGCCGCTGGGGATCAGCCTGGGGATCCCGTCCCCGAGCCTGATCTCCATGTGGCCGGCCGTGAACGGCTATTTCTTCCTGCCCACTTACGGAACCCTGATCGCGGCTATCAACTTCGACCGGTCGGGCACGACGCGCATCGGCCGGTTTGTGCTGAACCACTCTTTCATGCTCCCCGGCTTGGTGGCTACCGCCGTAAGCATCGGCACGGGTCTGGTCATCAGCCGGATTTTCTTCTGAGAAAAAATTCCACCCGCAAAGGTGCGCAAAGGGAGGCTTCCATGCAAGAGATACTCAAGAAGGCTGTTAAAAACGCGGCTACCGTGATCGGCATTGATCGAGAGGACCTGAAGTCGTTTTTCAAAAAAGGGGAAACGGTGACCTATCGGCCGGGCGACTGGGCCTTCCATGAGTCCACCCCACGCATGTGGGCCGGCATCGTTCTGGACGGCGAGGTGCAGATCGTACGCGGCCTGCACGGATCGACGACGCGGGTGGCCGTGCTGCGGCCGGGCGCCCTCGTCGCCGAAAGCGCTCTGCTGGACGACCTGCCCCACTCGACGAGCGCTGTCGCCCGCCACGGCGCTGTGGTCTGGCAGATTTCCCGCGAGCACCTGGAGGAGTTCCGGGATCAAAAGCCTGAGGTGTACTACCGCATCGTCGCCCGGGTGGCCAAGGGGATCAGCGAGCGCCTGCGAATAAGCACCCATAAGGTCGCCGATGCGTCAATTTCGGTCGGAGGCGTGCGCCGGGAGCACGATTCTTTGGGCGAGCGCGAGTTGCCCGACCAGGCCTACTACGGCGTCCAGACCGCCCGCGCACTCGAGAATTTTCAGATTTCCGGCGTGCCGCTGCGCAACTTCGCGCATTTCATCGACGCGCTGGCCCTGGTCAAAAAGGCGGCCGCCATGGCCAACCATGAACTGGGGGTTCTGACGCAGGCCAAGATGAAGTCCATCTGCGCCGCGTGCGAAGAGATATTGGCCGGCAAGCTCCACGAGCAGTTTGTCGTGGACATGTTCCAGGGCGGGGCGGGCACCTCCACGAACATGAACGCCAACGAGGTCATTGCGAACCGAGGTCTCGAAATCCTTGGCCATGAGAAGGGAGAATACAGCCATCTGCACCCCAACGATGACGTCAACTGCTCCCAGTCCACCAACGACGTCTATCCGACTGCCATAAAGCTGGCGGTGATCCTTTCGCTGAAGGATCTTCTGGCGGCGATGGGAGAGCTGCGCAAGGCTCTGGAGCAAAAAGCCGCTGAATTCTCGGGCGTGCTTAAAATGGGCCGTACGGAAAACCAAGATGCCGTGCCTATGACCCTCGGCCAGGAGTTCGGCGCTTACGGCCGGATGATCGAAAGCGCATCGGCCGCCTTGCAGCGCGCGGCGGAGGAACTGCATGACCTCAACATGGGGGCCACGGCGATCGGGACCGGGATCAACAGCCCGCCGGGTTACGCCGGGCGGGTCACCAAGCTGCTGGCCGAGGTGAGCGGCCTGCCTGTGCGCAAGGCGGAAAACCTCGTCGAGGCCACCCAGGACTCCGGCTCCTTCGCGCAGATGTCGGGCACCATGAAGCGCGCTGCGGTTCAAATTTCCAAGATTTGCAACGACCTGCGCTGGCTCTCCTCGGGGCCGCGCTGCGGGTTGAACGAGATCAACCTGCCGCCCATGCAGCCGGGCTCCTCGATCATGCCCGGCAAGGTGAACCCGGTCATCCCTGAGCTCGTCAACCAGATCTGCTACCAGATCATCGGCTACGACACTGTCGTCTCGATGGCGGCCGAGGCGAGCGAACTGGAGCTGAACATGGCCGAGCCGATCATCGCCTACGACCTGCTGCACGGGATGATGATCTTGAAAAACGCATGTGTCACGCTGACCAGCCGCTGCATCGTCGGCATAACGGCCAACGCGGACCGCTGCCGGCATTACGTCGAGAGCAGCATCGGCCTGGTGACGGCGCTGAACCCGGTACTCGGTTACGAGAAATCCGCCGCCATTGCCAAGGAGGCCCTTAAGACCGGCGGCAACGTCTACGACCTGGTGCTGGAGAAGAAGTGGCTGACCAAGGCCCAGCTGGACGATCTGCTGCGGCCTGAAAACATGACTGACCCGCGGCAGATTCCCAAATAAGCCGGCTTCGCAAGAAGAGCGAAGCCCACTTATGCAAGCGGCCCCCGGGCGAGGGAATTTGCGGGTACACGGAAAAGGATGGAAGGATGAAACTGCTGCGCTGGTATTTCGGATCGAACCTGCTCATCCGTATTCTGATCGGGCTGGTGGCGGGGTCTCTGGCAGGGATCCTATCGGGTCCGGACATCGCATGGGTCAGCCCCCTTAGCGATGTGTTCGTCAGGCTGCTGAAGTTCATCGTCATGCCGGTCGTGGTGTTCACGCTGGTCGTCGGCGCGGCAAGCATTCACCCGGCGCGGCAAGCATTCACCCGGCGCGGCTCGGCCGGGTCGGCCTCAAGGCCATGCTGCTCTACACGGTTACGACCGGTTTCGCCATGGTGATCGGGCTTATGGTCGGAAACGTGTTCAAGCCCGGGCAGGGGATGAAACTGGTCGGCGCCGCGGATCGGGGCCCGCCCTGGTCCGGGGCGAGGCGGCGCCTTCCCGGGCCGACGGGGAATCCCACTATCTGACCGGCTGCCTCCATCAGGAGAGAAAAAAGCATCGCCTGGCCGTCGAGGAATTTCAACTGGCCGTGGCCTGCGACCCCGGCCATGCGGCGGCCCATAACGGCCTGGGGGTGTCCCTGGACGCCCTGGGCGAACACGAGGGGGCCGTTGCCGCCTACAAGGCGGCCCTGGCGGTCGATCAGAACCGCGACTACGTTCTCAACAACCTGGGATACTCCTACCTGCTTCAGGACCGGCCGGATCTGGCCGTCGCGTACTTTCAAAAGGCCGTGGCCCTGGACGGCCAAAACCGCCGCTACCGCAACAACCTGGGGCTGGCCC
>JBAPYE010000304.1:0-12775 GCA_049284575.1 Desulfobacterales bacterium | reverse complement strand
GCACCAGCACCCCGTCGGCACCCTCGGCGAGCGCACTGAGGATATAGTCCAGATCCACCTTGCCGGCACACGGCACCTTGACCATCTGAAGACCGGCCGGCAGCGCCATCTTGAACTGCGCGGCCATCTGCCCGGCCTCGAAGGCCGAGTTCTGGCAGCAGAAGGCAATGATGCGCGGGTCGCCACCGGCGAGGTTCCCCAGAAACTCGGCCTTCAGTTCGGTGTCGCTGAAACCGCCGATCTGAATGGCGTCCATGGGGCACTCGCTGGCGCAGATGCCGCAGGTTTGGCAGGCCACCGGCGATATGACCGCCTTGTTGCTCTCCGCCTCCCAGGTGATCGCCCCGTGGGGGCAGCAGCGGTAGCAGGTCAGGCAGAAGGTGCATTTGCCGTTGTCGACCACCGCCTTGCCCTTGGGCACCCGCTTGATCCCGTTGCCCAGAAACCCCTTGACGGCCATCGCGGTGTTCTCGGCATCGCTCCAGACGGCGGGGAGATCCTGAATGGCACGGCTGGCGCCCAGCACAAAGACCCCCTCGCGGTTGGTCTGGATGGGGAAGCGATGGACATTGTCGCTTTGCAGAAAATTCCAGGCATCCTGGTCGATCCGCAGCAGCTCGGCCAACCGGCGGTTTTCATCGTCGGCCAGCAGGCCTTCTTCCACCACGATCAGGTCGGGGTTGAGCTCGACGTCCTGCCGGACCACCAGATCGTGGTAGGTGATCGCGCTGCCGTCCGAACTGACCTGTGGCGCCTCGGAGAGCTTGAAATAGATCGCGCCTTTGTCGCGCCCCTGCCGGTAGAGCTTTTCCAGGCTGTCGGCCGCCACTTTGATGTTGTTGACGTAGACATACACCGTGCAGTCTTCGATGGCCGCCAGGTCGGCGACGCTTTGCATGACCCGCTTCATGACCAGCGGGTTGCCCTCCTGGCCGAAACCCACCAAAAAGGCCACAACCTTGCCGCCCAGTCGGGCTTTGGCCGCCGGCTCGGCCAGCTGGGTGTCCAGCTCGGATTGGGACACGACCCGCTCCGAAAGGCTGAGCCCGTAGGCTGCGTTCAGCGGTTTGAGGCTGAAGTCAGCGGCGATGACCACGGCGCCGACCTTCTGCTGGCGGGTGTCCGCAGCGCTGGCCAGGGTGACCGTGAAGTCTCCGGAAACCCCGGCAAAGGCCGCCACCCGGGTTTCGGTCAACACGTCCACCTGGGCATGCGTGGACACCGCCTGGATCAGGTTTGCGACGGTTTTCTGCTCGTCGGCGTTCAGACCGAAGAGCGGGCCCGGGTTTAGCTGCGGCGCGCCCAGCGCCGCCGATTTCTCCGTTAGGATCACCTTATACCCCAGATCGGCGATTTCAGCTGCCGCGCGCGCGCCCGCCAGACCGCCGCCGATCACCAGGACATCGGTCGCGATGGTGATCTCTTCCATATCCGTTTGCTTTATGTCTGTCATTCGGCCCCCCCTAAATATTTCATCGCTTCATAGGCTGCCTGCCCTGCATGGGCCATGGAGGCCGCAATGGTTTTCGGCCCCCCAACCGTTCCGGCCAGGAAAATCCCGTTGTTTGCCGTGGCGGTGCGGTTGAGACTGTCAGTGCTCTGGAAAAAACCGTCCGCATCCAGCCCGATGTCCAGCAGGGTCGCCATCCGTTGGTTGTCCAGCCCCGGCATGATCCCGATCGAGAGCACCAGCAGGTCGAATTCGGCATCCACCGGAGCACCATCGGCTTCGGTGGTGTAGCGCATCCGCAATCGGTCGTTTTCCATCGGGTAGACATCCACGGGGATGTTGCGCACGAACTGCAGGTCCTGTTTGCACTTTTCGTAGAAAGCCGGGAAGTTGTTGCCCGTGTTCTGAATGTCCATGTAGAAGACGGTGATCTCGATCTCCGGGTTGTGGTGCTTCATCAGTTCAGCGACCCGCAGGGCGTACGGGCAGCAAACGTGGGAGCACCAAAGGTTGCCGAGGCGCTCGTCGCGACTGCCGACGCACTGGATAAAGGCCACTTTCGCGGGCGCCTGGCCGTCGGAGGGCCGCAGCACCCGGCCGTTGGCGCGCACACCGCGCTCAAGCTCCAGCCCGGTGACCACGTTGGGCAGTTTGCCGTAGTTGTAGGTGCCCTTGCGGGTCGCATCGAAGGGCGAGAAACCGCTGGCCACTACGATGGCGTCGACCTTGAGATCGGCCGGGGCCCCTGAGCAGTCCAGGGCCGCGTTGTTTTTGGAAAATTTGCGGGCCGCCGCGCAGGCCAGCGGGTTGGTTTCGTAGCCTTTGTCGCAGTCGGGGCTCGCAGCCGGGGCCGCGGCGCCACTGGGCTGCAGGCTGACCTCGAACCCGCCGTTGCGGGCGACCCGACCGACTTCGACACCACAGTGAACGTTGATGTTGGGCGCCTCGACCACGTTCTTGAGCATCTTCTCGACGGAGCAGGCGCCGCACTGGCGGCATTCTTCGGTGGCCTTGCAGCAATACTGGATGGCATGGCCGCCCAAGTGGTCGCTTTTTTCCACCAGATCCACCGCGACATCGCACTTGGACAATTCCCAGGCCGCAGTCAAACCGGCGATACCGCCTCCAATGACCATCACTTTTTTATGATCTGCACTCAATTGGAAACTCCTTAATCTTGTGGTTAAACCTTCGGCCTGGGCAGAACCTTCGCCCGCTCGGCAATCTCCGGCACCCGGTGCTCCCATTCAATGGCCATCAAATGCACACCGGCCACACCCTTCATCTCCTTGAACTCCTGGATCTGCTCGCAGGCGATCCGGATGCCTTCGTCGGCCTGTTTCTTTTTGTCGACGCCTTTGAGCCGGTCGATGATGTCATCGGGCACGTCCATGCCCGGCACCTTGAGCTTCATGTAGCGGGCCATACCGAGGCTCTTCATGGGGGTGACGCCGGCCAGGATGTAGACCTTCTCGGTCAGCCCCATGTCGTTGGCCTGCTGGACCCAGCGGCGCATCTTGCCCATGTTGAAAATGCACTGGGTCTGGATAAAATCAGCGCCCGCCTGGATTTTCTTGGCCAGACGGTGGACCCGCCACTCGAAGGGTTCGGCAAAGGGGTTGGCGGCCGCACCGATAAACATCTTGGGGGTGTCGTCGATGTCGCTGCCGCTCAAAAACTTGCCCTCGTCACGCATCTTGCGCACCATGCCGATCAGCTGCATGGAGTCGATGTCAAAGACGCCCTTGGACTGCGGGTGGTCGCCGAACTGCTGATGGTCCCCGGAGAGACAGAGCATGTTGCGAATGCCGTGGGCCCAGGCACCGAGAATATCGGCCTGCATGGCCAAGCGGTTGCGGTCGCGGCAGACCATCTGGTAGTTGGGCTCCAGCCCCGCCTGCATGGCGATCAGGGAGGCGCCCCAGCTGGACATCCGCACCATGGCGGTCTGATTGTCGGTGATATTCACCGAGTCCACGTTGCCCACCAAGAACTTGGCCTTCTCCTTGATGGCCGCGACATTGGCCCCCCGGGGCGGTCCCAATTCACCTGTAAAGGCAAAGTGTCCGGCGTCTAAAATCTGTTTAAGATTACTTTCAGTCATAGATATTTCCTCTACCTTTGGTTGTCTTGATTTCAGAAGTTGGTCCCGGCCGCTACTTGCCCAGCAGCTGCTTGCGCCTGGCGTAACCCGGCTGCACGATGGTGCGCGGGATCTGGTTGCGCCAGTCGGTGGGCGGACAAATTTCCATAATGCTGGCAAGGCGTCCCTGTTTGGCAAGCCGCTCGTAAATGGCCTGCCAGGCGCAGGGCTGGTCCTGATTGATCTCGCAGCTGCCGCTGTTGGTCCCGCCGCAGGGGCCGTTCTGAAGCCCCTTGGCGCACATGGTCACCGGGCAGATGCCGCCGGTGATTCCCAAAAAACAGGTGCCGCAGCCCCGGCAGCGCTCCTCGTACCAACCGACATCCTGATTGGCGCCCATGAAAGTCGTGTTGACCCCCGGGAAAACAGGAATGTGGGGGTAGCGCTCCGCCAAAAACTGAATCCCGACACCGCAGGCCATGGAGACCACGGCATCATAGCCGTCGATGCCACCGTCCAGCTCGGCCAGAAATTCGCGGTCGCACTGCCGCTCGACAGTCGCCGCCGCCAGTTCGATGGGGTTGCCCTCCAGTTTGCGGGCGATTTTCAGTTCGGCGTTGAGCACGCCGACCTCCTTGCTGCCACCGGCGAGGCAAACGGCAACACAGGTGCCGCAGCCGACCGTCAGGACCTTTTTAGCGTCCTTGAGCATGTCTTTGATTTCCTGCAAAGGCTTTCGTTCGGCTACAATCATGAGACCTCCTGTCAGTTAGGCGTAAGATAGCTATCGCGTCTTCCCACGCGTTTCAAGGGCAATGGGAAAAGGGGGGTTGGGGGGGGAATCGGAAATTTGCGGCCCATAATGCCTTGATTTGTGTGGAAGCGGTTTAAAAGTCGGCGGGTTAGGGCCGTTTCAGGCGCCGCTGATAGTCTGCCGAGCATGGCGCTGACCACCTTGATTTTTTGATGCAACGTCCTGATGTAAATCAAAAAAAAGCTTATACTTCTTTTGTATTGCACCTGTCAATAGACGATTGGGACTTTTGCTATCCAGCCGGCCAGCGATCGTTGGCCAAGGCCCGCCTGGCTTTCGCAGCGAAAGACCCTGGAAGGCCTTGACCACCATTCAAACACTGTATAGAATTCATTATTTTCTTGACATCCTCACCCCTGATTGTTTATTCACAAAGTTAAGCTTGGCTGAAGGCGTCCCTGGCCGGTGTTTCGGGAAAAAGCGCCTGCTCCCAAGTCCCAAGTTGGATGGACCGGACAAAGACCAAAAATCAATGCCACCCGATTGCGTCGGATCCGGGATGGCCTGAGCCCCCCATCCGCCGGCGGCTATCCGGATATGCAGCGGCAACGCAGCCGGCGGGAATGGCAAGGCACAAAGGCGGGTCCTTGTTGCTTGCCGAGGCGCTGACCCCGTGCCGGAGGCGCTGCGCTCCGGGCGGGAAGGATGCCGCGTTGCATACATAGCCCACAAGGCCTTTTATCAACTCGAGGGACGAAGGAGGAAAAACATGACCGACCTTTACCAGACCACCTTTGAAAAATCCATCAACGATCCCAACGCCTTCTGGGCGGAGGCGGCCGAGGACTGCTTCTGGTACAAGAAGTGGGACAAGGTCCTCGACGACTCCAACAAACCCTTCTACCGCTGGTTCACCGGCGGTGTCACCAACACCTGCTACAATGCGCTGGATCTGCACGTCGAACGCGGCCACGGTGACCGGGTGGCCCTGATCTACGACAGCCCGGTGACCGACACCATCAAGAAATACACCTATTCGGAGCTCAAAGACCTGGTGGCCGCCTTCGCCGGGGTGCTGGCCGGCCGCGGGGTCACCAAGGGCGACCGGGTGATCGTCTACATGCCGATGATTCCCGAGGCGGCCATCGCGATGCTGGCCTGCGCCCGCATCGGGGCCGTGCATTCGGTGGTCTTCGGCGGTTTTGCGGCCAAGGAACTGGCCACCCGCATCAACGACGCCAAGCCCAAGGTCATCGTGTCCGCCTCCTGCGGCATCGAAGGCAAGCGCGTGATCTCCTACAAACCGCTGCTGGACGAGGCCATCTCCCTCGCCGGCAGCAAGCCCGAGTCCTGCGTGATCTACCAGCGGCCGATGGCCACCGCCGACCTGACCGCCGGCCGCGACTTCGACTGGCAAACCCTCGCGGCCGAGGCCGCACCGCAAGACTGTGTGCCGGTCGCGGCCACCGACCCGCTCTACATCCTCTACACCTCGGGCACCACCGGCCAACCCAAGGGCGTGGTACGCGACAACGGCGGCCACATAGTGGCGCTCAAGTGGAGCATGAAGGGAGTTTACAACATCGACGAGGGCGAGGTGTGGTGGGCGGCCAGCGACGTCGGCTGGGTGGTGGGCCACTCCTACATCGTCTACGCACCGCTTTTCAAGGGCTGCACCACGATCCTCTTCGAGGGCAAGCCGGTGGGCACCCCGGATGCCGGGGTCTTCTGGCGGGTCATCAGTCAGCACAAGATCAAGAGCATGTTCACCGCCCCCACGGCCTACCGCGCCATCAAGCGCGAGGACCCCAAAGGCGCGCTGATCAAAAACTACGATCTGAGCTGTTTCAAGACCCTTTTTCTCGCCGGCGAACGCTCCGATCCCGACACGCTCCAGTGGTCGGAAAACCACCTCAAGGTGCCGGTCATCGACCACTGGTGGCAGACCGAAACCGGCTGGGCGATCGCCGCCAACTGCATGGGGCTGACCCACTTTCCGGTCAAGTACGGCTCGCCCACCAAGGCCGTGCCCGGCTGGAACGTCAAGGTGGTCAATCCCGAAAACGTGGAGGTCGCCGCGGGTGAGATCGGCGCCCTGGTGGTCAAGCTGCCCCTGCCGCCGGGCAGCCTGCCGACCCTCTGGAACAACGACGACGGGTACATCAAATCCTACCTGGAGGAATTCCCGGGCTACTACAAAACCGCCGACGCCGGCTTCATCGACGAAGACAACTACGTCTACGTCATGTCGCGCACCGACGACATCATCAACGTCGCCGGCCACCGCCTCTCCACCGGCGCCATGGAGGAGGTCCTATCCGACCACCCGGATGTCGCCGAGTGCGCCGTGCTGGGGGTCGAGGACAGCCTCAAGGGGCAAATCCCGATCGGGTTCCTGGTGCTCAATGCCGGGGTAGACCGCAAGGAGGAGGAGATCGTCAAAGAGGTGATTCAGATGGTGCGCGACCGCATCGGGCCGGTGGCCGCCTTCAAGACCGCCACGGTGGTCAAGCGCCTGCCCAAGACCCGCTCGGGCAAAATCCTGCGCGGCACCATCCAGAAAATCGCCGACAACAAGGAGTTCAAGACGCCGGCGACCATCGACGACCCCGCCACCCTGAGCGAGATGGAGGAAGCCTTAAACCGCATCGGCTTCGCCAAATCCCGCAAGTAACCGCCCAGTTGGCCACCTGAAACACCGGAGCCGGGCGCCGCAGGCGCGCCCGGCTCCGGTGTTTTTTGGGGGCGCCCCGCTGTGCCCGGCACGGGCGGCGCAGGGCAGCCGTTGCGCCCGGCTTGATGCCGGTTTGCGGCGGCGGTTTCAGGGGTGCAAAAAGGCTTGTAAAACCAGGGCTTCCATGGTATGCAGAAATCCGTTTTTCAGGACAGGCCCGCCCGGCGGGCAACCCGGAAGGCAATCCACGAGGAGGACAGATCAATGAGGAAGGGCATCAGTCTCACGGTAATCGGCGGCACCATCCTGTTGGCGGTTTTTCTGCAGATTCTCTTTGTCTACGCGGATCAAAAGGCCACACCGGGCCGGGTCGCACGGGAATTTAGCAAGGCCTACTACGCCTTGGATCCCGCCATGGAAATCATGCTCTGCCAGCGGCTGCAAGCGGACAGCACCCTGGTGAAAGACTTTCTCTACCAAAAAAGCGTCGAGGCCCGCGAGCGCGGTTTCAAACCCAGCTTTCTGAAAAGCCAGCTCTACCACGTCCAGACCCAAATCCTTTCCCAAGACCAGGAAACCGCCCAAGTCCTTTTGACCGCCGAGCGCAAAACCGCCATCAACCCGGTGTTCGCCTATGTGGCCAAGCTCTTTTTGTTGGGGGAAACCTACGAGGTCGAGCACGTCCTGGCCTTGACGCGTGAAGACGACCAGTGGAAGGTCTGCAGCGATCTTTTCAGATCCCAGCCAAGCTGAGCCGACGCAGCCTTCTCCGCGTAACCGTCGGGGGCCGCTTTTCCACCGGGGAAAGCGGCCCCCGACGTTTGGCGCCCCGGCACGACGCGCGATCCGTCGGCCTCAAATGTCAAAAACAATCTGCGCCCGCCACCCGTCCGGCCCCGATGTGACCGCCAGCTGGTGGTAGGTGACCGCCTTAATTTCGGTCTTGATCACGTGCCGCCGGGGGTCGAAGGGTTCCACCGCCAGGGTGGCGCTCAGGCGGTATCGATCCAACCCATACACCCGGGCGGCCTTGACCAGGAGTTCACGCCCGGCCCACAGATAGAGCAGCTCGCGCAGCCAGTTGACCATCAGGTCGGGCCAGTCTTGACCCGAGACCCTGAGGCTTAGCGTCTCGCTGCCGGCCACCCGGTCCAGATCGGTCAGCAGGTCAAAAAGCGCGAAAGCCGCGTTTTCAAAAAGACTTCGGCCGTCTGCCGCCGCCAAGACAACCCCGGTATCGGCGGTGTGATCGATGAGACGGTAGCGCATCCCCCCTCCAGCCGGCTACAGGACATAGGTGCCGGTTTTCTCCGTGCTGTAGCCCCCCAACCGGCCCACCGCAGCCTTGAATTCCGCCGTGTTGATGGTCTCCAACAGAATCCGGATTTTCTCCGAATCCAGATATGCCACCGGAATCACCAGGTCATACTGCTCGGTCACCACCGGGATGAAATCCAGGTTGAGGGCCCGTGCGGCAGCGTAAATCCCCAGCCCCGCATCGGCGGCACCGCTGAGCACCGCCACGGCCACCGCCATGTGGGTAAACTCCTCGCTGCGGTACCCGGTGATGCCCTCCGGCGACAGACCCACCTGCTGGAGTTTGTAATCCAGCAGAATCCGGGTTCCCGAGCCGCCCTGGCGGTTGATGAAGCGCACGTCGGCGCGGGCCAGATCGGCGATGCCACGGATGTCCTTGGGGTTTCCGGGCCGCACGATCAGACCCTGCTCCCGGATCACCAGATTCACCAGCCGAACCGGCGTGTCGGTCAGCAGCCTTCGGATGTAGGGCAGATTGTATTCTCCGCTGGCGGTGTCCAGCAGGTGCGCGCCCGCCAGGTGGCAGACCCCCTTGCGGATCGCCATCAGCCCCCCCATGCTGCCCACGTGGCTGGAGGAAATGGTGACGTTGCTGTGGACCGCTTTGATCTGGTCGGCCAGCACATCCAGGGTGTTGTCGTGGCTGCCGACGATCACGATCGTGTTGCGGATCGAGGCCAGCGGCCGCAGCAACTCGACCGTCACCGGCTCATTTTCGGAAACCCCCTCCACCGCGACGGGAATCCGCAGAATGCCGTCGGCCTCGGTCAGCGAGGTGATGTTGCCGGCACCGCGGGGCAGCGGGGTGGCCACGATGCGCTCGCCGACCATGCCCAGCTTGACCCGCAGAAACTCTTCGACGCCCAGCTTGGAGGCGATCTTGCGGGTCGGCTGGACCGCCACTTGGGGCCGCTCGTCATCCGGGACTCCCAGCATCCGGCGCAGCAGCGGCTGCACGAACTGCTCGAAGGCCACGATCGCCGACACCTGGTAGCCGGGCATCCCGAAGACCGGTTTGGCGTTTACCGCCCCCAGCAGCACGGGCTTTCCCGGCATGATGGTCACCCCGTGGACCAGCACCGTCCCCAGCCCGGCAACGACCTCGCGGGCATAGTCCTTGGTGCCGGCCGATGACCCGCCGACCGTCAGGATGAGATCGTAGTCGGCCGCTGCGGCCGCCTCGCGGACCACCGTGCGGATGCTCTCCGGATCGTCGGGCATTCTGGCGTGCCGGGTGTAGACGCCGCCGCAGGCCTCGATCAGCTTGCCCAGCACAAAGCTGTTGGTCTCCAGGACCTGGCCCGGCAACAGGGCCTCCGGCGGGGTCTGCATGCAGTCCACCAGTTCCGAGCCCGTCGGGATGATCAGTGCCCGGGGCCTGCGGCGCACCGCCACCGCGGTCACCCCGCCTGAGAGCAGCGCCCCCACGCAGTAAGGCGTGACCACGTGGTTGCGGGGAAACAGCAGTTCCGTGGCCACGATGTCCTCGCCCATCTTGCGGACGTTTTGCCACGGAAAGGCCGGTTTCTCGATCACGGCCCGATCCTCGGCGGCCATCACGACGTGCTCGATCATGATCACCGCGTTGGTTTCCGGCGGCAGCACGTGGCCGGTGTTGACAAAAAAGGCGTCGGCGCCGATCTCCAAGGTCACGGGGCGGGTTTCGCTGGCGCCAAACGTCTCTTCGGCCCGCACGGCGATGCCGTCCATGGCGGCGGCGTGGAAATGGGGGGAGGAGATCCGGGCGCTGACCGCCCCGGCGAGCACCCGCCCGACGGCCTCGGGCACGGCAACGGTTTCGCTGTCCCGGATCAGGCAGTCGCCGAAATGGGCGAACAAAAGCGCGCGCGCCTCGGCCAGGGTCTGCATGTTGAGATAGACGTTGCGTTGGAATGCCATCGGTTGCTCCGGCGCCCCTGAAACCGGGCGCAAGTGAACAAAAGTTAGTGAAACGGCAGGACCGCCACCGGGCTGCCTTTTTCGAGGCCCTCGGTGTTCTGCCCGATACGCACCAGCCCGTCGGCCTGGACCATGGTGTGAATCAGGCCGGATTTGCCCAGCACCGGCTGGGCCCAGAGTTCGCCGTTTTGCTCGATAAGGCGCACGCGCACAAACTCGGTGCGCCCCTGGGCCGAGGCCAGGTTGCGGGTGAGACGCGCCGTCAGCCGCTGCCGGGGGCGCAGGCCGGCGGCGCGGCCGGCCTGGTGTTCGATAAAGGGCCGGACCACCACCTCGAAGACCACCATCGCCGAGACCACATGACCGGGAAGCCCCCAGAAGGGGTGCTGCCCGACCCGGGCCAGGATGGTGGGCTTGCCGGGGCTGATGGCGATGCCGTGCACCAGAATTTCGGCCGCCGGCAGCCCGGAGAGCACCTCGATCGTAAAATCGCGCGTCCCCACCGAACTGCCGCCGGAGATCAGCACCATATCGGCCCGCGCCAGCGCCAGGGTGCATTTCCTCCGCAGGTCCTGAGGGTCGTCGCGCACGATCCCCAGCGGCAGCGCGACACCGCCCGCCGAGGCCACGAGCCCCGCCAAGGTGTAAGTGTTGATGTCGCGGATGCGGCCCGGGCCGGGCGTCTGGTCCACCGGCACGACCTCGTCGCCGGTGGATACAATGGCCACCACGGGGCGCTTGAAAACCGCTACCCGGCTGCGCCCGAAGGCCGCCAGCAGCCCGGCCTCCTGGGGTCGGATGGGCCGTCCGGGGGCAAGGATCTGCTGGCCGCGGGCGACGTCCTCACCGACTTCGACCATGTTCTGCCCCGGTGCCACGCTCTTGTAAACCTCGATCAGGGTCTCGTCGACGGCCTCGGTGTGCTCGATCATGATCACGCTGTCGGCCCCCTCGGGCAGCATCCCGCCGGTGGCGATCCGGGCGGCCTCCCCCGGGCCCACCGCAAAATCCGGGTGCTTTCCCATGGGCACCGCCCCGCACAGGGTCAGGTAGGCGGGGTTGCCCTCCGAGGCGCCGAAGGTCGACGCCCCCCGGACCGCATAGCCGTCCATGGTGGCCCGCCTGAAATCCGGCAAATCGACGTCCGAGCGCACCGCTTCGGCCAGCACCCGGCCGACGGCCTCGGCCAGGGCGACCTCCTCGGTCGCCACCACCGGGAAGCTGCGGCCCAAGGCCAGCACCCCCTCCAGATCGGTCACCTTGAAAAAAGTCTCCATGGGCCCCTTGTCCCGTTCTCACTAGGCATGCCAGCAGCCCAGGTTCAGAAAATTCGGCAGTCAACTCCTGATGGGGGATCCAGCAGCTTGGGCGCTTGCAGCCGTCGCCCGGTCGACACCACCGGCAGCCCGCCGGTCATGTGGCCTCCAGCACTTCGGGGTTGATGCAGTTGGGCGGCTGCATGCCGGCCAGGGCGGCCAACAGGTTTTCGGCCGCCAGGCGCGCCATCCGGGTGCGGGTCTCCCAGGTGGCGCTGCCCACATGGGGCAGCAGAACGGCGTTGTCCAATTCGGCCAGCCCGGGGGCCATCTGCGGCTCGTTTTCATACACGTCCAGCCCTGCCCCGCGAATCTTGCCCGCCTGGAGGGCCACCACCAGAGCCGCTTCATCGACCACCGGCCCGCGCGAGGTGTTGATCAAAAAGGCGGAAGGTTTCATGCGGCGCAGCTCGGCGGCCCCGATCAGGTAGTGGGTTGCCGGGGTCAGCGGCACATGCAGGGAGATGAAATCGGCCTCGGCCAGCAGTGCCTCCAGGCTGCGGTAGGTGACCCCGAGGGCGGCCTCTGCTTGCGCCCCCAGACGCGTGCGGCTGTGATATACCACCGGCATCTCGAAGCCCCGGCAGCGCTTGACGACCGCACGCCCGATACGCCCCATGCCGACGATGCCGAGGGTTTTGGCGGTGATTTCAGTGCCCAAAAAGAGCAGCGGCGCCCAGAAGCGGAAGCGCCCCTCGCGGTTGCGGCGATCGCCCTCGACCATCCGCCGTCCTACGGCCAGAATCAGTCCCAGGGTGATGTCGGCGGTGGCGTCGGTCAGCACGCCCGGGGTGTTGGTGACGGGGATCCCGCGCGCGGTGGCCGCTGCCACGTCGATGTTGTCAAAACCCACCCCGTGGTTGGCGATGATTTTCAGCCGCGGTGCATGGTCAAGCAGCTCGCGGTCCACCGTGTCGGTGATCATGCAGAGCAGTCCCTGCTTGTCGGCCAGTTGCCGCAGAATCTCACCCCGCGCCATGGGCCGGTCCAGCGGGTTGATTTCCACCTGGTGGGCTGCCTCGATCTGCGCCCGAACCGCATCGGGGATCCGCCCCGTGACCAGCACCTTCATTCGCGGCCTCCTTGGGGCGCCATCGCGGGGACCCCGGTCCGAGCCGGATCACTGCGAGGCCACCGCCCCGCCGTAGAGGGCCTTGACCTGCGCGCGGTCCACCTGCCCCGCGGCGTCTTTGGGCAGCGCGGCGGTGAACTCCACGTAGCGGGGCTTCTTGTAGCGCGCGATTTTGGAGGCCACAAAGTCCGCCAGCGCGCCGGCGCCCAG
>JBAPYE010000303.1:0-6536 GCA_049284575.1 Desulfobacterales bacterium | reverse complement strand
GATCTACAATGCCGCCAACCTCGAAGAGATCCTGATCGACCTCAAGGACGACATCACCGCCCTTTTCGGCGCCGAACGCCTATCGGTTTACGTCATCGACGGGGTCAAGCGGGAGCTGGTGTCCAAGGTCAAATTCGGTGATGAGACCAAGGAGATCCGGATCCCGATTACCACCGCCAGCATCGCCGGCTACTGCGCCTCCAAGCAGAAAATCGCCAACATCAAAAATGTTTATGACACCCAAGAGCTGGCCGGGTTGAGCCCCGACGTGAAGTTCGATGCCAGCTGGGACAAGCGCACCGGCATCACCACCGGCCAGGTGCTGGCCGGGCCGATCCTGTTCAAGACATTTCTGCTGGGGGTCATCCAGGTCCTCAACCGCAGAGACGGCCAGGCCTTCTCCGAGGCCGATGAACTCGCGCTCGAGGAGTTGTCCAAAAAGCTCGGCATCGCACTGTACAACCAAAAGCGCATGGCCGCGCGGGGCAAAACCAACAAGTTTGAATACCTGCTGGAAAACCACATCGTCACCCAGAAAGAACTCAAGCACGCGATCTCCAGCGCCCGTCAGAAAAAAGTCTCGGTCGAAGTCTTTCTGATGAAGGAGCTCAAGGTGTCCAAGAAGGACATCGGCAGTTCCCTCAGCCGCTACTACGATCTGCCGTTTGTGGAGTTCAACAAGACCATCCCGATCCCCGGTGAGCTGCTGGTGGGGCTCAAGGTGCCCTTCATGCGCAACAACGCCTGGGTGCCGCTGCGGGTCGAGGACGGCAAGGTCGTGATCGCGGTGGACAACCCCCACGACCTGCAGAAGATCGATGAAATCAAGGCGCTGTTCATCGGCAAGAGCCTCAAATTCTGCGTCGCCCTGAAACAGGACATCCTCGATCTGATCAGCCTCTTTTCCCAGAGTGAGAAGGAACTCGCCGAAATCGACCAGATTCTCTCGCAGCTCGAAGACGAGGCCACCGAAATCGAAGAGAACGAAGGCCTGGACGAGGCCGACAGCGCCGTCATCCAGCTGGTCAACAAGATCATTCTCGATGCCCATGCCCGGGGCGGATCCGATATCCACATCGAGCCCTATCCCGGCAAGCAGAATACCCAGGTGCGGGTACGCGTTGACGGCAACTGCTACCTGTACCAGACGATCCCCTATCACTATAAAAATGCCGTCATCTCGCGTATCAAGATCATGGCCGACCTGGACATCGCCGAGCGCCGCAAGCCCCAGGACGGCAAGATCAAATTCAAAAAATACGGCGGCAAGGACATTGAACTGCGGGTGGCCACGATTCCCACCCAGGGCGGTCTCGAAGACGTGGTCATGCGTATTCTGGCAGCCGGTGAGCCGATCCCGCTGGACAAGATGGGGTTTTCGGAACACAATTTCAAAAACTTCACCAGCGTGGTCAAACAGCCCTACGGCATCATTTTCGTCTGCGGCCCCACCGGCTCCGGTAAAACCACCACCTTGCACTCTGCTCTGGGGTATATCAACAAGATGGAAACCAAGATCTGGACCGCCGAAGACCCCGTTGAAATCACCCAGCCGGGACTTCGCCAGGTGCAGGTCAAACCCAAGATCGGTTTTGATTTTGCGGCGGCCATGCGGGCCTTTCTGCGGGCCGACCCGGATGTCATCATGGTGGGGGAAATGCGAGACAAGGAAACCACCCAGATCGGCATCGAGGCGTCGCTGACCGGCCACCTCGTCTTTTCGACCCTGCACACCAACAGCGCCCCCGAAAGTATCACCCGTCTGTTGGATATGGGGATGGACCCGTTCAACTTTGCCGACGCGATTCTGGCCATTATGGCCCAGCGGCTCGTATTGACCATGTGTTCGGACTGCAAGCAGGCCTATCACCCCAGCGAAGAGGACTACCAGGAACTGGTGCGTGAATACGGGGTCGACCTCTTCCAGCGCAATGTCAATATCCCGTATTCCGGCGACCTGACCCTCTACCGCCCCAACGGCTGCGATGTCTGCAATAACACCGGCTACCGCGGGCGCATGGGGCTGCACGAGCTCCTGATGGGAACCGACGAGATCAAGAAGCTGATCCAGAGCAAAGCGCGCATGGAGGAAATCCGCGATCAGGCCATCAAGGACGGCATGACCACCCTGAAGCAGGACGGCATCGAGAAAATCTTTGCCGGCCGCTGCGACCTCATCCAGGTTCGCAAAGTCTGCATCAAATAATCGACGGCCGGCGGATTTCGCCACCCGCCGCCGAGAGCGGCAGCGCCGCGGGGCTCAAACGCTCCCGCGGCTTTTTTTTTGCAACCCGCGGTGGAATTTGCGCAGCTGGTCTTCGTAATAGGAGCGGTTGCTGCGGGCCAGGGCAAGCGCGCGGGCGGCGGTTGCCACCGCCTCTTCCAGCCGGCCGGTGAGAAAGTAGCTTTCGGCCAGGGTGTCGAGCACATGCGCGCTGGGGTCCAGACGCACAGCCGCCTGGGCAAGTGCCAGGGCCCGCTCGGGGTCCTGCAGGGCGGGGTCCTCGCAGGTGGCGTAGAGCCATGCCAGGTTGTTGAGCACCTGGGCATCCTCCGGGTTCAGGCGCAGCGCGGCCGTGTAGGCCCGGATGGTTTCGGGGTATTTTTTGGCAGCATAGTAGAGATCCCCCAGCATGCTGTGAAGCACCGGATTTTCCGGGGTCTTTTCCAGCTCCCCCAAGATGATGTTCTCCATGAAATGGGCGTTCAGCCGGCGCCCGGTCTCGCCGAAGTTCAGGTGGTAGCCGATCGCGCCCACCAGCAGGATGCCGACCAGATAGACCCCGATACTTTTCCTGATTTTGCGGTCCTGACGGGTGATCCAGCTTCTGTCCGCCTCGCAGCGCGTCAGGTAGTCGATTCGCTGGCTGATGCTGAAGTGGTGCCAGTTCGGCTTTTCCGGCGGCTGGCCGCTGGACTGGGCGATCTTTTGGAGGGTCGAGATGAGGGGTGCGGCACTGTTGAAAAGTGAGTAAACAAAGCAATCCGCCTGCCGCTCGAAGTTTCGCATGAAAAAACCGAAGATAAAGCGGAAGTAGAAGAGAAAAAGCGCAATCATCACCAGGCTGAAAATCACCGAGGTGACCGTCGCCTGGTTGAAGCCGAGAGCGCCGATCAGCCCGTGAAGCGGCCGGGAGTAGAGCAGGGTATAGACGATCAGATCAAACGTGGCAAATGAGAGCAGCAGGTAGCCGGTAAAGAAGAACAGGTAAAAAAGCAGGTGGCGGCGTTTGACATGCCCGATTTCATGGGCGACGACGGCCTCGATCTCCTCCGGGGCCAGCACCTGAAGCAGGGCGCGGGTCACCAGCAGGTAGCGGAAGCGCTTCACCAGCCCCATGACCCCCGCGGTGATCATGCGGCCGCCGAAGATCGGCCAATACAGGATCTCCGCGTACTGCATGTCCGCCTTGCGGCACAAAGCCTCGATGCGGCTGCGATGGTAGCCGGCTTCGAGGGGTTTGCAGCGCCAGAATTTCTGGATCATGGCGGGGCCGACGACCGCTACCAGCAGCAGAAAAAACAAAAAATAGAGGACCTGCCCGGTGGTGGAGTCGAGCAGCCGGCCGGGTGCGGCGAAGGGCAGGGCGTGGATCAGGTCGGCCACCACCGACAGCAGAAACCACGGCAGCAGCACGGGCACGGAAAAGGCGATGTTGGAGCGAACGTAAGCCTTGCGTGAAATGTCGCTGCGGTAAAGCTCGCGCTGGACGTCGTAGGCAAAGGCCCAGACCACGGCGAGATAGCCGACGAAAAGGCCGATGAACAGCAGCGCCTGAAGGGTCGGAAAAACCCTGAAAAGGGCCATCGGCGTCAGAAAGGCACTCAGGTTCAGGCCGTAGATGTCAACGGCAAAGACCACCACCGCCAGAACCGACTGGCGCGTGAGGGCGCTGTTGAACTGGTGGTCCAGGCGGGCGAAGCTGTCGGTTGCCAGGCGCTGCTGGATGCGCTGGAAAACCGTCCGGGTAATGCCGACAAACACCACGATCAGCCCGAAAAACAGCAGGGCGCTCTCCATCGGCCTGAAGTTGGTGTCTTCTCCGGGCTGGTAGGTGGTGGTGATCAGCAGGGCGACGATGAAGTAGAGGAAATTTCCGAACATAGTCGTCTGTCTTGGGTTTTGTTCTCGCCACAGGGCGCAATCGGCCGAACCTGGGGTTCCCGCAGGGCGGCGGGTGGTTGGGGATGGCGGTCAGGTCTTGGGTGGATGGTAAAAACGCTCCTTTTCGCTGTAGATACAGCCGCAATACTGCTGTCGGTAAAGCCCCAATTTTTTTGAAGCCTCAATGCCCGCTTTCCAACCGGTGCGAAAATCGCGGTAGACGAAGGGCACGCCCACCGTTTTGCCCACGGCCTCGCCGATGGCGGCGATACGCGCGTGGTTTTGAAACTTGCTGTAGAGCAGGGTGGAGGAAAAGCCGTCAAAGCGGCCCCGCCGGGCCAGCAGGGCGGTGGTCCGCAGGCGGTCGTGGTAGCAGAAATTGCAGCGGTCGGCCTCGCGAAAGACCACGTTCTGCAAAAAACGCTCGAGCTCATAGCCCTCCTGGTAGATGACCCGCAGATCGATCCCCTCGGAATAGGCTTTCAAGCCATCTTCGCGCCTGAGGCACTCGCTGAAGGGGTGGATGTTGTGGCGGTAGAAAAAGCCCATGACCTCGACCCCGTCGTCGCGCAGACTCGTCACGGGGTAGATGGCGCACGGGGCGCAGCAGATGTGCAGCAGCAGCTTCACCGCCGCTCTCCGAAGAGGGCCGTTCCGATGCGGACCAGGGTGGCGCCTTCGGCGATGGCGACCTCGAAGTCCCCGGTCATTCCCATCGACAGCTCCCGCAGGTCAACCCCCGGCAGGTGCCTTTGCTGGATCTCGTCGCGCAGGCGGCGCAGGGCCCGAAAAGAGGGCCGGGCCTTTTCGGGCTGGTCGAAAAACGGCGGCATAGTCATCAACCCTTCCACCGAGAGATGCGCCAGTTTTCCGATATCCGCCACCAGGCGGCCGGCCTCGGCCTCGGAGGCGCCGGATTTGGAGGCCTCGCCGCTGACGTTGACCTGCACCAGCACCCGCTGGGTCTTGCCGGCCCTGGCGGCCTGGCGATCCAGTTCGGCGGCCAGTTTGAGGCTGTCCACGGTGTGGATCAGCTCAAATAAGCGCACGGCGTGCTTGGCTTTGTTGGACTGCAGGTGCCCGATAAAGTGCCAGGTTACCGGCAGCGCGGCCAGGGCCTCGATCTTGGCGCGGGCCTCCTGAATGTAGTTTTCCCCCAGGGTGTCCACGCCGGCGGTCACCGCCGCGCGCACCCGCTCGGCGCTCACGGTCTTGCTGACCGCTACCAGGCGAACGCTTCGGGGGTCGCGGCCGCAGGCCAGGGCCGCCTTGCGGATGCGATCCAGCACGGTTTCCAATCGCTCTTTCACCTGTCCGCCTCCCCGCCTGCGCGCCCGTCGGTGCGCACGGCGCCCGCAAAGCCCAGAAGCCCCTCGCGGATAAAAAACTCGATCACCTCGCAGACCGGCAGCCCCACCACATTGGTGTAGGACCCGTTGATGCGCCTGACCAGAAAGGTCCCCAGGCCCTGGATGGCATAGGCGCCGGCCTTGTCAAAGGGCTCCCGGGTGTGAATGTACCATTCGATTTCCGCTGCGGTCAGCTCTTTGAAGGTGACATCGGTGATCACCGTTTCGGAGAAGCGCCGGCCGCGGTCCCGGCAGCAGATGGCGTAGCCGGTGAGCACCTGGTGGGTCTGCCCGCTGAGGCGCCGCAGCATGCCGCGGGCCTCGTCGCGGGAGCACGGTTTGCCGAGGATCGTACCGTCGATCCGCACGATGGTGTCCGCCCCCAGAACCCAATTATCCGGATAGCGGGCCGCAATATCCTCGGCCTTGGCCTCGGCAAGTGTGCGCACGTAGGCGTCGGAAACGCTCAGCGGGACCTTGCTTTCATCGACGCTGCTGGGTATCACCCGAAAGCAGAGCCCCGCCTGCTCCAGGAGATAGCGCCGCCGCGGGGATTTCGACGCCAGGATGAACATCGGGGCACCGCAGGGTGGGGACGAGTCGGTCATCGGGTTCAATCGGCTGCAGGCAACACGTTGCGGTTAACGACGAAGGGCGCAAGCGGCCCGCGGACGCTGCAAGCGCTCCGGGTTTGAAGACGCGGAACTAGATATCATCTGAAAATCCGTTTGACAAGGGCGCCGGGGCCTTCCTAAGATGGCACTTCGCTGCAGGCGGCCAGGACGCAAGCCCGCAGAATTCTTCCCGGAGGAGGTGCGATGGATTCCTGCTGGATCTTAGGCGCCGGGCGTTTCGGCCGCAAGGCCCTTTCGGCCCTCAGGCGCAAATATCCCGAGGCCGCCTTTACGATAATCGATCGGGAGGTCGATGCCATCGAAGACGCCCCGGAGGTGCTGCGGATCACCGTTGTGCGCGGAGAAGCCATGGCTTACATGGCCGAACACCTGAAGCCGGGGCGGCCGGGGCCGGAATGGATCGTCCCGGCCATTCCGGTGCATGTAACCTATGAGTGGATCACCCGC
>JBAPYE010000302.1:0-2677 GCA_049284575.1 Desulfobacterales bacterium | reverse complement strand
CCTTTCAGCTCGGCGCCCGCACCGTTCTCAACTCCCTCTCCGCGCATATTGCGATCCTCGACGAAAACGGCTGGATCCTGGAAACCAACCAGGCCTGGAAAAACTTCGCCCAGATCAACGACTACCGGATCCGCCCCGAGGGGCAGCGGATCAACTACCTGCAGATCTGCGACGCCGCCAGCGGGGATTCGGCCGACCGCTCGCGGGAAGTGGCCGCCGGTATCCGGGCGGTGATCGCCGGCGAGATCGCGGAATTCGTGGTCGACTACCCCTGCCACTCCCCCACCGCCAGGCGCTGGTTTTACATGCGGGCCATTCGAATGTCGCAGGACCATCCCCCGCGGGTGGTGGTCAGCCACGAGGACATCACCCCCCTGAAGGCCGCCGAAGAAGCGTTGATCAAACGCGAGGCCCAACTCGAACGCCGCAAAAAGCGCTTGGAGGAGGCCAACATCGCCCTGAAGGTCCTGCTGGAACAGCGCGAAAAGGACAAGCGCGCCCTCGAGGAGAAAGTCGTGACGAACCTGAAAGAGCAGGTGCTGCCGTTTGTGGAAAAACTGGCCGGCATGCCCCTCGGCCCCCAGGGTCGCAGCTATCTTCAGATCATCCGCGACCGTCTGGGGGAAATTGTGTCGCCGTTTCTCAACCGCCTGAGCACCGCCAGTATTTTCCTCACCCCCCAGGAAATCCAGGTGGCCGGTCTGGTCCGCGACGGCAAGGCCAGCAAGGAGATCGCCACGGTGCTGAACGTTTCGGAAACCACGGTGCACTTCCACCGCAAGAACCTGCGCAAAAAACTGGGGCTGACCAGCAGACGCGCCAACCTGCGGGCCCATTTGATGTCCCTGGCCAAATAAAAGGAGACCCCATGACCCCGAAACCCGTTCTCGTCACCGGCGCAACCGGCTATGTCGGCGGCAGACTGGTGCCCCTCCTGCTCGATGCCGGCTATGCCGTCAGGGCGATGGGACGCTCGCTGGAAAAAATGGCCTGCCGCCCCTGGGGACATCATCCCCGGGTGAGCCTGGTGCAGGGGAACGTCCTCAACCCGGCCGCCCTCAAGACGGCCGCCGCGGGCTGCGGGGTGGCCTATTATCTGGTGCACTCGATGGTGGCCCACAAGAAGCGCTATGCCGACGCCGACCGCAGCGGGGCCCGCAACATGGCCGCGGCCGCCGCTGAAAACGGCCTGGAGCGCATCATCTATCTGGGCGGGCTCGGCAACCTGGGAGACGACCGGATCAGCCGACATCTTAAATCGCGCCACGAAGTGGCCATGATTCTGGCCTCAGGGCCGGTTCCGGTGACGGTTTTACGGGCCGCCATGATCCTGGGTTCGGGCAGCGCCTCGTTTGAAATCCTGCGCTATCTGACCGAACGCCTGCCGGTGATGATCACCCCCCGCTGGGTGTTTACACCCTCCCAGCCGATCGCCATCCGCAACGTGCTGGACTACCTCCAGGGGTGCCTGGAACACCCCCAGACCGCCGGCGAGACCTATGACATCGGCGGCCCCGATATCCTGAACTATGCCGAGCTGGTCCAGATCTTCGCCGAAGAGGCCGGACTGCGGCGGCGCCTGATCATTCCCGTCCCGGTTCTGACCCCCGGCCTGAGCGCCCGCTGGATCCACCTGGTGACCCCGGTGCCGGCGGCCATCGCCCAACCGCTGACCGAGGGGCTCAGCGTGCCCACCGTCTGCGAAGACCACCGCATCCGCGACATCGTGCCGGTCGACCTCATGGGCTGCCGCGCGGCCATCCGCCTGGCGCTCGAACGGGTGAAACAGGAAATGGTCGAAACCTGCTGGAGCGATGCCGGCAACCTTCACCCGCCCGAGTGGGCGGCCTGCGGCGACGCCCACTATGCCGGCGGGACGATCCTGGAGTGCGGTTACCGGGTGCGGATTAAAGCCTCGGCTGCGGAGGTCTGGCAGCCGGTGAGCCGCATCGGCGGCAGCACCGGGTGGTATTTCGGCAATCCCCTCTGGCGTCTGCGCGGCCTGATAGACCGTCTGGTCGGCGGCATCGGGCTGCGGCGGGGCCGACGCCACCCCAGCCATCTCAGGGTGGGGGACGCCCTCGACTTTTGGCGGGTCCTCGTCGTGCAGCCCGAGGAGCGGCTGGTGCTGCTGGCGGAAATGAAAGTCCCCGGCGAGGCGCTTCTGGACATCCGCATCACCCCGGCCGGGGATGACGCGGTGGGGCTGCAGTTTCTGTCCCGCTTTCTGCCCCGCGGCATCAGCGGCATTCTCTACTGGTATGGGCTTTACCCCTTTCACCAGTGGATTTTCGGCGGTATGCTGAAGGCCATCGCGGCCGCCGTGGGACGTCCGATTGTGTCCGGTCCCGAGCGTTTCACGCCCAAGCTGCAGCCGACCTGCAGACTGCCCACAAACAAGACCCCCGGCCCCCGGGCTTGACACCTGTCCGCCGCATGCGGATAGTCTGGTAACCGCGGCGTGTCGGCGCCCAGACAAAATGCCACATCTCCCGTCCGGAGCTCGGACGGTTAAGGCCGCGCGCCAGAAATTTCAATCTCTAAACTGTATCATAACCTTAAAGGAGAGAGCTATGGACCTGAAAAACTACTTCGAGAACACCACGGGCGTCGGGGTCCTTTCGACCGCCGACAGCGCCGGCAAGGTCGATGCCGCGATCTATGCCCGGCCCCATAT
>JBAPYE010000301.1:0-3011 GCA_049284575.1 Desulfobacterales bacterium | reverse complement strand
GGATAATAGTGGCTTAACCTGCGGCCGTCAAGGAAAATCTTTGAAATAATTGAAATCAGGAGAATTTGTGTCTTTCACCGCCCGCTGCACGCAAGACGGCCGAACGTCGGCCAAGCCGTGTCGCTGTTTCCTCCAAGTCTTCGTCAGCCTGGTCTGACCTGCTCGGCGCGGATGTTGACCAGGTTGCCGGCCAGCATCACCACGGCCCCGGCCAGGACCAGAACATCCGGGCGCTCGCCATAGAGCGTCAGGCCCACCAGGGCGATCAGCGGCAGGCGCATGAAATCCATCGGTACCACCACCGTGGCATCGGCCAGTTTAAGCGCCCGCGCCATGCAGTAGTGCGCCGTCAGGGCCGAAAGGCCCACGGCCAAAAGCCAGGGCCACATCGCCCGGGACGGGGTCACCCAGCCCACCAGCGACGGCACAAGCCCCAGGGGCAGTTGGATCGCCGTCATATAGAAGATGATGACCATGGGCGGGTCGATCTGCGCCAGCTTGCGGGTCAGGGTGTGGGACAGGGCGTAGCCGACCGCCCCGGCCAGCACTGCCAGGGCGGCGGGCTGGAAAACCGCCCCTCCCGGCCGCAGAATGATCAGCATGCCGGCGATGCCCAGGGCGATGGCCATAACCCGCGGCCGGCTCAGGCGCTCACCCAGCAGAAGGGTTGCCAGGACCGCGGTCCAGACCGGTACGGTGAACTCGATGGCGAAAACTTCCGCCAGCGGAAGAATGGCAAGCCCGTAAAACCAGCCGAACTGCCCCCCGAAATGGGCGGTGTTGCGGGCGGCATGCAGGAGAAAGCTGCCGGTCTGGAGCTGCCGCCAGCCGCTTCGCCCCAGCAGGGCGCCGATGGCGACCAGCCCGACCAGGCTGCGGAAAAAAAGAATCTGGAATGTGTTCAGTTCCGCGGACAACTCCCGGCCGCCGATGGCCATGGCCATGAAGGAGACCAGGGTGCCGGTCATCCAGAGGGTCGCTCTGAGGATCGGGTGCCGTGCCGGGCGGGGCTTCAAGCTGCCGCACCCCGTGGGGCCGGTTTCGGCGCCGGCTGCCGAGGGGCCGCGGGCCGCCTGCGCCGGCGTAAGGCACCGCGGTCAATGGCGGGTGTTGAGGTCGGTGATCTGGTCATTCAGGGTCCAGTAATCGTAGATGTGAGAACCCGTAAAGCCGAACAGCCAGAGGACATAGCCGATGGTCTTGCGGTGGGTGTCGTTGCTCATGCGAAATCCTTTCAGGGACCGCGCACGCCCGACTGCTGTGCAGTGAGCCGCCGGTGGGTCGGGTGACGCCCCGCGCTCAGGCCTCTGCCGAGCGGCCCGCTGAACCCGAAAAACCAGCGGGGGGGGCATTTTTTTATGCTGCGGCCGTGTCGGTCAATCCATATAAGGTTGCGGCAAGCGTGTCAAATCACGGTCGCGGTGCGGGTGAAAACGCTGCAGGCAGAAGACAAAAACCTTTCGGGGGAGGTGCGGAGCATCCCGGCCTTTCCGCCGTCTCAACTTTTTGAAAGGAAATCTTGATTCGCGTTACGTTTGAGACTACCATCGAAGAGCACAGGGTGCGGGCTTTTTTGCGACAATTCCTTCAGCAACGAGGAGATTCGTCATGCCGCAGGGAAACGCGTTTCGATGGGTTTGCGTTCTGCTGTTCGGAACATTGCTGGGGGCCTGTGTTGCCGCCGCTCCGGAAAGCCGGCCGGTGGTCGATAACCCCAAGGAGCTGGTGGCGGCCTTCGAACGGGAGGTTGACGGCGCCCGGAAAGATCAGGTCAACCTGTTGGCGCCCACCTGGTTTGCAAAAGCCGACGAAGCGCTTGTGGACGCTCGCGAGGGGTTTGAAAAGCAGGCGGCCGTTTCCAAAATCGCCGATGCGGTCGCCCGCGGCCGGGTGCATCTCCGGAAGGCTGAAGAGATGGCCGCCGTGTCCCGCACGGCGCTGTCCGATCTGATCCCCAGCCGCGAAGCCGCCCGCAAGGCCGGCGCCACCCGACTGGCAGCCTACGACAGCACTGAAAAGGATTTTATCGGTTTGACGCGCGCCATCGAGCAGAACAATCTCGGCTATGCCATCAAAAACAAGGAGCGGGTCAAGGCGGCTTACCACGAACTTGAAATCATGGCCATCAAAGGGGATGCCCTGGGCGAGGTGCGCGACATTCTCGGTCAGCTCGACGCCGTGGCGGCGCGCAAGCACGCCCCGCAAACCACCGCGCTGGCCGTCGAGAAATACAATCAGGCCGACCGCTTCATCTCACAGAACCCCTATGCCAGCGAAGAGATGAATCTGATGGCCCGGGACGCCCTTTTTTTTGCCAACCGGGCCATGCAGATTACCCGCCAGGCCCTGGCTGTCAGAGAAATGACCCCCGAAGGGGTGGCCCTCTGGGTCGAGGACCTGCTGCAGCGCACCACCCGCCAGCTGTCGGCGCCCGACATGCGCGCCCAGAGTTTTCAAGTCCAGCAGGACAATATCATCAGCTCCATCCAGGCCCTCCAGGAGAATCGCACCTATCTCAGCGCCAAAACCGAGGCCCTTAAAAACGAGGTCGACGAGTTGAGCGCCCGGGTGATCAACCTCGAGGGCCGCAGCCGGGAAGAGCAGGAGACCATGGCGCGGCTGGAGGCCGAGAAGCGCTTCAACCAGAAATTCATGGAGATTCAGACCTTTTTTGCCAAAGACGAGGCCGAGGTCTACCGCCAGGGCGACTACCTCATGATCCGGCTGCGGGGAATCAAGTTCCCGGTCGGCCGGGCGGTGATCATGCCGGAAAACTACGAGCTGCTGCGCACGGTCCAGCAGGCCATCCGCAATTTCGACGACCCCGATGTGGTCGTTGCCGGCCACACCGACAGCACCGGCTCCAACGCCGTCAACGAGCAGCTTTCCCTGGAACGGGCCGAAGCGGTGCGGGACTACCTGATCGCCAACAACACCCTGCCGCAAAACAGGGTGGCGGCCGTCGGCTACGGGTCCGCGCGCCCCCTGCTGTCCAATGAAACGGCCGAGGG
>JBAPYE010000300.1:0-9065 GCA_049284575.1 Desulfobacterales bacterium | reverse complement strand
TGAGCAAAGGCGCGAAGTTCATCGGCACGGGCGTGGCCGGTGCCGAGATCACGATCCGCGACGCCGAAACGGATGAGCTCTTAGCACGGGGCAAGACCGTCGGAAATTCGGGCAACGACAATCGGATCATGGTCGAAGCGTGGCCGCGACACACCCCCCTGTCCACCGCGACTTCGGCTGTCTTTCGGGCCACGCTGGATCTCGAAGAACCGCGGCAGGTCGTCGTCACGGCCCGCGGACCGCTCAGCCAGCCGCAATCGACCGCGGTGGCAACGGTCACGCAGTGGATTGTTCCAGGCAAGCACGTCACCGGCGGTGATGGTTTGACCCTTGAACTGCCGGGCTTCTCCGTCGACATATTGTACCCGCCGTCCCGGCAGCGTGTGCCGGCGGGACAGAAGCACATCGCGCTTCGCGCCAATGTGATGATGCTGTGCGGCTGCCCGATCGAGCCGGGCGGGCTCTGGGATGCAAACACCTTTGAAGTCGCCGCGCTCATCCGTCAACGCGATGGCCGTGTCGCGCAGATTGCGTTATCCTATGCCGGCGAGATCGGACAGTTCGGGGGCACTTTCGCGATCCCCGGCCCGGGTCCATACGACATCACCGTGTACGCGTTCGATCCCCGCAACGGCAACACCGGACTCGACCGGGCGACGATCGTTGTGGCGGAGGTGGCCGCTCAGACCGACGAGGAGTGATTCGCCTGGCAACCCCGGCGCCTTAATGGTCCGGAAGAGAAGCAGCCGGCCAAGGATTGATGCCAAAATAGCAATTCAAAGATGCGTGAGGATGTTTGACTTTGGCCGTCACAAGCGGTCGCGATTGAGGGTTTGATTCTTTCTTGATGATTTTGTAGGTTTCTTCGTAGATAGTTTTGCGAGGTCCGACGGCTACGATATCGATAGTCTGTTTCGAGGATATGCGATAAATAATCCGCAATCTGCTGATTCGACAGCTTTTAAACCCCTCCAACTCATCTTTGAGGGATTTGCCGGACTCCGGTTCAGTCGCAATCTGCAGCAACCCGGCCCTGATTTTCCTTTTTAGCTGCGGGTGGCAGCCTCTGATTAAAGCGACAACCTCATCCGGCACCCTGAGCTTTCTTCGAATGCGATCTTGCGATGCCATTATTTACTCGAAAAGCTCTTCTAAGGTATATATTTTAGGTTTTTTCTTTAGGGCTGCGATGCCTTTTTTTATCTCGCGCATCAAGTCTCCATCAGATGTTATCGCGATTGTCTCCCGCCAACCTTCGAATTCATCGGGACTTACCAAAACCGCCGCGGGTCGTCCATTTTTAGTAATGATAACCTCCACATCGGTTGACTGAACTTTTTCAACAAGTTCGCTCAATTTCATTTTTGCTTCGGATAGAGAAAGTGTTTCCATATTATGTTCCCATTTATAGTTGACCTAAATTATGGTCATAATTTAAAGAAATACGCTGATCATGTCAAGCGAATAAGTCCTGAAGGATTCTTTGCCCTGAGCGTTGGGTTTCCGCAGGCGCTTTAGGCGGCCCCGACCGCCCCGCCCCAATGGGCGCACACCCCTTTCTCCCTCACCCGCGGCATTGGCCGCAAGGGCTTGGCGGCCTTTTTCCTGCCGTTTGCCCCCGTCGTCACCCCTCATTTGCTTGCGCTGCTTCCGGCTAGGGGTTCTCCGCACCGGCCATGACAGTGAAATGGTTGTTGCAGAAATGGTTTCGCAATATATTGCCAAAATATAAATATTCTTAGTGAAAAATATTTGTGTGTTGACTATTTAAAATTGAAATGGAATTATGGTAAAAACCTCACCCCAGCCGGGCGCCAATGAGCGGTCAAAACCAACAGGTCATCCAAGAGATTGCGGCCACCATCAAGCGGCTGAACCGCGCCGTCGGTTCAGGGCCGCCCAAAATGGCTGGCAGCTCGGGCCATACCCCGTCCCAAAGCAGCGTGCTGCGGAATCTTCTGGAGCACGGGCCGCGGTCATCGGCCGAATTGAGCCAATTGGTTTTGGTGACACCCGCCGCCATCACCGGAATCATCGATCGCTTGGAGAAAAAGGGCCTGGTTGAGCGCTTGCCCAAGGGAAGCGACCGCAGGGTCACCCGAATCGCCCTGACCCCCGCGGGCGCCTCCCAGGGCCGGTCGCTGCCGGATTCCATCGAGGCGAAGCTGACGGCGAGTCTGTCCCATCTGGAAGCCTCCAAGCTCGCCAGTTTAAACCACGGCTTGCGGCAAATCGTCGTCCTGCTCGAAACGCCCGACAACCGCGATGCGCGCCACCCAAGGGCCACCGCTAAGCCCCCCGATTCAGGCAGCCCAAAGATCTGAGCACTTCCCCCGCGGTCAAAGTCTGACAAACGGCAGGTGACCCCAAACAAAAATCGATTTTCAAGGAGGTCGGCATGAGTGGATTAAAAGAGCTGGAGCGGTTGTTTGCATCTGGAAAAATTTCACGACGAGAGTTTATGGGCCGTGCCGGTGCCCTGGGATTGGCCTTGGCCGTCGGCCCGGCCCTGATGCCGTCACCGGCAAAGGCCGCAGAGCCCAAGCGGGGCGGGCGCCTGCGCATGGGGCTTTCGGGCGGGTCCACCACCGATTCCCTGGACCCGGCGGCTATTACCGATATTGTGATGCAGTGCGTCCTGTACGGGCAGGTGGGCAACAGCCTGGTGGAGATCGACCACGACAACCAGGCCGTGCCCGAGCTGGCCGAAAGTTGGGAGGCCTCGCCGGACGCCAAGAAATGGGTTTTCAAGCTCCGCCGCGGCGTGGAATTCCACAACGGCAAAACCATGGACGCCGATGATGTGATTCACTCCATCAATCACCATCGCGGGGAAGACACCAAATCAGCCGCCAAGGCGATCGTGGAGTCCATCGAAGACATCCGCAAAGACGGCCAGGATACCGTGGTGTTCACCCTCACGGGGGGCAACGCCGATTTCCCCTACATCATGAGCGACTATCATCTCATCATCGCCCCGAAAGAAAGCGATTTTCGCGACGGCGTTTTCAGCGGTGCCTATGTCCTCAAGGATTTTGAGCCGGGCGTGCGTGCTTTTGCCACCCGCAACCCCAATTACTTCAAAGAGGACCGGGGGTGGTTCGATGAAATCGAGACCATGGCCATCAGCGATGTCAACGCCCGGACCAATGCCCTGAAAACCGGCCAGATCGACTACATGAACCGCTGCGAACTCAAAACCGTTCACCTGCTCAAGCGCTCCAAGGGCATCCAGGTGATGCAGCAAGACGGGTTCAAGCATTACACCTTTGCCATGCGCTGCGACACCCCCCCTTACGACAACAACGATCTCCGGCTGGCCCTGAAATACGCCATCGACCGTGAGAAGCTGATTAAAACCATCCTGCGGGGATACGGTTCGGTGGGCAACGACCACCCCATCGCCAGCGTCAACCGCTATCACGCCTCCGAGCTGCCCCAGCGGCAGTATGATCCGGACAAGGCCAAATTCCATCTTAAGAAGGCCGGCCTGGAAAACGCCACCTTCAAGCTGCACGCGGCCGAAGCGGCCTTTGGCGGCGCCGTTGATGCGGGAGTCCTTTACCAAGAGGACGCTTCCAAGGCCGGCATCAGCATCGAGGTCGTGCGCGAACCCAACGACGGCTACTGGAGCAACGTATGGCTGAAAAAGCCATGGTGTGCCGTGTTCTGGGGCGGCCGGCCGACCGAAGACATGATGTTCAGCACCGCCTATGCCGCCGATTCGCCCTGGAACGATACGTATTGGAAAAATAAGCGCTTCAACGAACTGCTGGTAATCGCCCGCGGGGAACTCGATGAAAAGAAGCGCCGCGGGATGTACGTCGAAATGCAGCAGCTGGTAAGAGACGACGGCGGGGTCGTGGTGCCCATGTTTGCCGCCGACCTGGCGGCCGCCAGCGACAAGATCGCCCATGGCCGGCTGGCGGTCAACTGGGAGATCGACGGCTATCGGGGGCCGGAGCGCTGGTGGTTTGTCTGATGGCGCACAGCTGAGATGCGCTTTAAACGGGGGGCAACGGCAACCCGCGCCCCCGTTTCAGGTCTGGCGAGGGGCGCTGGCGGCAGCGCCGCAGCCAAAGGGTGTTGCGGAAACGCTCTTTCAGCATGAATTCGAATAAAAGCCAAGAGGAAACCTGACCGAAGATGGAAACACTCCGCGCGATGGTAACCAAGCGCATCGCTTTCGGTTTATTGACGATTATCGTGATTTCGGTGCTGATCTTCGTGGGGGTCGAGGCGCTGCCCGGAGATTTGGCCGAGGCCGTTTTGGGCCAAAACGCCCTCCCTGATACCGTCGCAGCTTTCCGCAAGGAACTGAAGCTCGATTTGCCCCCGCATGTCCGTTATTTTTCTTGGCTAGGCGATTTTTTACGCGGGGATTTTGGCACTTCTCTGGCCAATGGGCGCGCCATCTCCGATCTGATCGGCTGGCGCCTCTCCAACACCCTGTTCCTGGCGGGCATGACGGCGGTGGTCGCCGTGCCGCTCTCGATCACCCTGGGGCTGCTGGCGGCCCTGTATCGATACTCCTGGTTCGACCGCATGATCTCCATCGCGACGCTAAGCACCATCTCGTTTCCGGAGTTTTTCGTGGCCTATATTCTGATTGCGTTGCTTTCGGTTCAGCTGATTCTCTTTCCCAGCCTGTCCAATATAAACGCTCAGATGTCTTTTTTTGAAAAAATCAACGTGATCTTCCTGCCCTGCTTGACCATGACGCTTGTGGTGGTGGCGCATATGATGCGGATGACCCGGGCGGCCATCATCAACGTGTTGACCAGCCCGTTCATCGAAATGGCCCGGCTCAAGGGGATGAGCCGCGCACGGATCATCCTGCACCACGCGCTTCCCAACGCGCTGTCGCCGATCATCAACGTCGTGGTCCTGAACCTGGCCTATCTGGTGGTGGGCGTCGTGGTGGTGGAGGTGGTGTTCGTCTATCCGGGGCTGGGGCAGCTGCTGGTGGACTCGGTATCCAAGCGGGACCTGCCCGTGGTGCAGGCCTGCGGGCTGATTTTCGCGGCCACCTACGTGCTTCTGAACCTGGTTGCGGATGTGCTGTCGATGCTCAGCAACCCCAAGCTGCGGCAGCCCAAGTGAGGAAGTTTAGATGTTCGCTTTACTAAAAAAAGCTCCCGTCAGCGCCCGTGTCGGGTTGATCATCATCCTGCTGAATGTAATGACCATGGTTTTGGCGCCGCTCATTGCACCGTACAGTGAAACCGAGGCGGTCGGCGATGTCTGGGCGCCCATCAGCGGGGAGCACCTGCTGGGAACCGATCAGCTGGGGCGGGATCTGTTCACCCGGATCGTATACGGGGCCCGCAACACCATTACGATCGCCCTGCTGATCGCGCTGCTGTCCTTTGCGGTCGGGAGCGTCTGCGGATTTCTGGCGGCGACCCTCGGCGGCTGGGTGGACCAGTTGATCAGCCGCGTCGTGGATGTGATCATGGCCTTCCCGACCCTCATTTTCGCCCTGATGGTCCTCTCGGTGGTGGGCACCTCGATACCGGTTTTGATCGTGGTGATCGCGATCCTGGATTCCACCCGGGTTTACCGGCTCTCCCGGGCCGTGGCCATGGATATCGAGGTGCTGGACTTTGTAGAGGTGGCGCGGCTGCGGGGGGAAGGGCTCTGGTGGATCATGCGCCGGGAGATTCTGCCCAACGCCATGCCGCCGCTGATTGCCGAGTTCGGGCTGCGCTTCTGCTTTGTCTTCCTTTTTATCAGCGCCCTGAGTTTCCTGGGGTTGGGGATTCAGCCGCCTACGGCCGACTGGGGCAGCATGGTGCGGGAGAACTCCGGGGCCATCTCGTTCGGTATTTTGACCCCATTGTGGCCGGCTGGTGCGATTGCATTTTTGACGATCGGCGTCAACCTCGTGGTGGACTGGTTCCTGCAGCGCAGCAGCCAGATTCGCAGCCAGTAAATCCGGCTGTCCGGCCCTTGCTTTCACGTTTCAGCGCGCTACAGCGGATGAATGTAAAATGGCACCTTTACTGAAAATCAGTCAATTGAATATCGAAGGGCGTGAAGGCGATCGGTGGCAGCCCATCGTGAACAACATCGATCTGACCCTCAAACGCGGTGAAATCCTTGGTCTGATCGGAGAGTCCGGCGCCGGCAAATCGACGTTGGGGCTGGCTGCGATGGGCTACACCCGCAAAGGCTGCCGGATCGCCTCGGGATCCGTCGTTTTTGAAGGCCTGGATCTCGCCAAAGCCCCGAAAAAAGAGCTGCGCAAGCTTCGCGGCTCGAAAATCGCCTATGTCGCCCAGAGTGCCGCGGCCTCATTCAACCCGGCCCACAAGCTGATCGACCAGTTTTGTGAAGGCCCGGTTCAGCACGGCCTGCTTTCCCACAAAGAGGCCGTCCGGAAGGCCATCGCGCTCTACCGGCGGCTTGACCTGCCCGACCCGGACTTCATCGGTTATCGCTATCCCCACCAGGTATCCGGGGGACAGTTGCAGCGCGCCATGGTGGCCATGGCCATGGGCACGGACCCGGATATCATCATCTTCGATGAGCCCACCACGGCCCTGGATGTGACCACCCAGATCGAGGTGCTGGCCGCCATCAAGAGCGTCATTCAGCAGCTCAACACGGCCGCCATCTACATCACCCACGATCTGGCGGTGGTGGCCCAGTTGGCCGACCGCATCATGGTGCTGCGCTACGGCAACCTGGTGGAAGAGGGCCGGGCCCGCGACATGTTGGACAACCCGCAGGAGGAATACACCCGCCAGCTCCTGTCGGTGCGGAACCTGCGCGAGGACAAGGCGCAGGCCGCCCAAGACCGCGATGTGATCCTGCAGGTTCGGAATGTTTCCGCCAGCTATGTCACGGGCGTCAACGTGGTGGAAGACATCAACCTCAAGATCCGCCGTCGTAAAACCGTGGCCGTCGTGGGGGAATCCGGCAGCGGCAAGACCACCGTGGCCCGGGTGATTACCGGCCTTTTACCCGCGCACCAGGGCAAAATCGTTTTTGACGGCCAGGAGCTGGCACCGGATTTCCAGTCCCGAAAACGCGAAAGCCTCCAGCGGCTGCAGATGATCTACCAGATGCCGGATGTGGCGCTCAACCCGCGCCAGAAGATCCGCATGATCATCGGGCGACCGTTGGCCTTCTACTTCGGCATCAATGGCCAAAAAGCCCTTGACCGCATCAAGGAGCTGCTCCGCATGGTGGAGCTGCCCGAAACCTACATGGATCGCTACCCCTCAGAGCTTTCCGGCGGTGAAAAACAGCGCATCTGCATTGCCCGGGCCCTGGCCGCCAATCCCGACCTGATAATCTGCGACGAGATCACCTCGGCCCTGGACCAACTGGTGGCCGAGGGCATTCTGGAGCTGCTGCAGAACCTCCAGAACGATTTGGGGGTTTCCTATCTTTTCATCACCCATGACTTGGCCACGGTCAAGGCCATTGCCGACGAGATCGTGGTCATGCTAAACGGGCATATCGTGGAGCAGGGTCTCAAGCGTGAGATCCTCAGGCCGCCCCACCACGAGTACACCGAGCTGCTGCTCTCCTCGGTGCCGGAAATGGATCCCGACTGGCTGGACAACCTCCTGGAAGAACGCGGCACCTCCTGATCGGGGCCGCGGCCCGCCGGATTTCCGCGGCAATCCGCTGCCGGCCGTCGACTCCCGACGCTCGCCTGCACCTGGCGCTTGCCGGGCACAAAACAAAAAAGGAGCGACACCTGAGGTGTCGCTCCTTTTCTACGATGGCGAAGGGACCGCTGCAAACCGCGCAAGGGCGGTTTTGGCAAGGGGCTTCGCTTGAAAACCAAATTAGCGCTGGGCTGAGCGGGGGGCCTTGCCGGCGAGGGGGTTGTAGAGCTTCATGATCGCGAATTTCATCACATCCAGGGTTTTCATGTCCGATACAATGCCGACCAGTTTTCCCTCGGCCTCCGGCGGCAGCACGCACGCGTTGGCGGCGTCAAATGTCAGGTCGGGAAAGCCTTTGACCAGCTTTTTTTTGTCTTTGGTGGTCATCGGCACCTGAATCGCCTTTTTACCGTCAACCTCCACGGCCTGGTCCGCCAAACCGGCGGCCTCGATTTGCTTGAGTTTTGCATCATCCAGAAAAACAGTGATAGAAAAGTCCGACATGTTTTTTCCTCCCCTTGTGATTGGCTGAAATTAAAAAACTGGCCACTTTTTTTATCTTGCAATAGCTGGACAAATATTTCAAGAAATAAATAAATTTTCGGCCGCGCTGCCTGGCCCCGGCGCATTTGGGTTCCACCCGCGCGGCCGCCACGAGCCCCGCAGCCAGCGATGGCGCGTGGACCTGAGCACCAAGCCGGGGAGCTGAAAAATCGAAACGGATATTCAAATAATGGGGCCCGTGCCTGCTGCCTGCGCCCGGATCGCCGCGCTGCATGCGGACTATTACGGTCGTCACTGGGGCTTCGGTGCGGTTTTCAAAGACAAGATCACCAGCGGCGTCACCGCCTTCCTGGCGCGCTTCGACCCGCGCCGCGACGGCTTCTGGACGGTTTGCGCCCAGGGGCGGGTGGTGGGGGCCATCGCCATCGACGGCATTCACGCCGAAACCGAGGGGGCGCACCTGCGCTGGTTTATCCTCAGTGAAAACCTGCGGGGCCGCGGCCTGGGCAACCGGTTGCTCTCCCAAGCGATCGCCTTTTGCCGTGAGCGGGGCTACGCCCGCATCTACCTGTGGACTTTCGAAGGGTTGCGGGCCGCCCGGCATCTCTATGAAAAATACGGCTTTGCGCTGGTGGAGGCGCGGCCGGGCAGCCAGTGGGGCAAGGAGGTGATCGAGCAGCGGTTTGTCCTGGAGCTGACGGTCTGAAACCAGGCTCCCGATTAATACCCCTGCTCTCGGACCGCGGCCAATATTGCCAGTCGTTTCACTACCTGCCGGACCAGTAGGCCGACATCCTCTGCGAGGGCCACTTCGGCGTCCACCAGGGGCGCGTCGCGGTCAAGAATTTCATCCGCCGCCATCTCCATGCGGCTGATCAGGATCTTTGCGGGCTCACGTCTTCAACGCGGGGAAAACGCCCATGACCACCATTTATC
>JBAPYE010000299.1:0-3420 GCA_049284575.1 Desulfobacterales bacterium | reverse complement strand
GTGATCGTGGCGGCCATGCCCAAGCTGCGCGCCGCCATGCACCTGGACACGGTTTTAACCTTCGCCGACCGCGACCTGGTGACGGTCTACCGGCCCCTCATGGACCAGGTCCACGCCGTCACGCTGCGGCCCAGCGACAAGCCTTCCGGAATCGAGGCCACCATCGAGAAGAAGCCCTTCGTGGACGTGGTCGCCGAGGCCTTGAAGCTCAAGAAGCTCCGGATCATCGAGACCGGCGGCGACCACTACGCCAACGAGCGCGCCCAGTGGGACAGCGGCAACAACCTGGTGGCCCTCTCCCCGGGGGTGGTGGTCGCCTACGACCGCAACACCTGGACCAACACCGAGCTGCGCAAGGCCGGGGTGGAGGTGATCACCATCTCCGGGGCCGAACTGGGACGCGGTCGGGGCGGCGGCCATTGCATGACCTGCCCGCTGATCCGCGACGCCATCGATTTCTGACAAACGCCGACGGCGTGAGACGGGGGCGGCACTCTCATTTTGATGGTTCCGCAAAAAACAAGTTAGGGCGCGCAAATCTCGAAAAGTGAGGTCTATTTTAAGATGCGCCGCAGCGACTTCGAGAAGCAGCGTAACGCAGCATTTAACCTTTTTGCGGAACCGTCATAGGGTGTCATTCAGGGCGAAGCCAAAGCCGATCGTGGACTGCTTCCAGTTGTAGTCGATCATGCTTTCGCCGTAGCCGGTGAAGCCCTTGACATAGGCCCTCAGCGGCCCTAGCAGGGGCGGTGACATCCAGGTGAACTGGGCCGCCCCCTTGCCCTCCTTTAAATTGCCGCGCCCCATGAGCGCCAGGCTGTGGTCTCCGGCCTTATAAATCGCGGTGAGCTCCCCGTAGCCGTAGTAGTCGGTGATGTCCTCATTGTCATCGTCGCGGGAGCTTTCGGGGATGCGGTACCAGGGTTTGGCCAGAAGCGCGAAGTTGCCGCGTTCGATGCCCACCTCCGCGAAGAGGCGGTCCCAGCTGCGCGAGAGGACATCGGAGCGGCCGTTGGACTGGTGGACGTAGCCGAAATTGAGCAGCCGCCAGTGGAAGCCGGCAAATTCCAGACCCGGCCGGTAACTCAGGAAGATTTCGGGCCTGTAGTTGGTTTCCCGGAAGGGGCGCGATACGTCGTCGTTGTAGACCTGCCAGTGGCTCTGCTGGGTGTAGGCGATCCACGCCCCCCACTGCCGGTCGTCGGTGGTCCAGATGCGGGTCTTGAAGCTAATCTGGAAGAGCGCCTCGACCGAATCCAGATCCTGGTCCGAGCCGGCCGCCTCGAAGAGGGGCGAGAAGGGCTCGTCGTTGACGTCGTCGGTATAGCGCGCGAAGAGAAGGTAGTTGGGCTGGTAGGTGCCGAGGATGAATTTGGGGGCATCCGGCGCAAACCCCCAGGCGGCGTCGATCAAGGAAGGGGCCGGGGCGGCCGCGACGGGCTCCGGAGGGGTGATGATCTCCAATTCCGATGGCGCCGCCAACTCCTCGGGCGCCGCCGGCCGGGCGCCGCTGATGCGGTCATAGCAGGCCAGGCGCTCGCTGTCCGACTGGATCGCCGCGCACTCCGCCAGCGTCGGGGTCTGGGCCATGGCCGTCTGGCCGCCGAAAAGCAGGATGAGGGTGCAGAGCGCGGTCGTCCTGGCGCCATACGAAAGTTTGAAGATCATAGATCACCTCAGTCAGGAAGTCATGATTTGAGATATCGGCCGGTTCCTCGGGCCTTTGTGCAGTTGCCGGCTGTAAGCAGGTGGGGGGTGGCGCAAATGTCTCATTCATAGGCAAGCTTTCGCAAGAAGGGCCGTTGGTTGTCAACAAGATAATTTCCCTTTTTCAGGGAAGAACCGCTTTTGGGCGGTCACCACCCCCCACTTTTCGGGCCGACATCCCTGTCGGAGCCCCCAAATTCCGCTTGACACCCTTAGGCGCTCTGCTATTTAGAAGAAAAAGCAGTCACTTGTCCCCTTCAAGACCCACCTTGGCTCCGGCTGATTGGTTTTCACCCAGAACGAATGCGAAAATGAGTGCCTGAGATGAGCGAAACGACTCCCAAACCGGCGCGACCGCTCAGCCTGGCCGAGGCGGCGGTGCCGATCCTCGCACTCATTGTACTGGTCGGCCTGTCCTACTTCCTCTTCGGCGATGCCGGCGCCAAGGGGCCCAACCAAGTGGCACTTGTGATGGCGGCGCTGGTGGCGACGCTCATCGGACGGCGTGCCGGGCACAGCCTCGATGCGTTGGGCGAGGCGGCCAGCGCCAGCATCGGCACCGGCGTGAGCGCGATCTTGATCCTGTTCGCGGTCGGCGCCCTGATCGGCACCTGGGCGATGAGCGGCACCCTGATGGCCATGGTGTACTACGGTCTGCAGCTGCTTAACCCGAATTTTTTCTATGCCACCGCAGTCGTCATTTGTGCCGTCGTCTCCCTGAGCATCGGCAGCTCCTGGACGGTTGTCGGTACCATCGGCGTCGGCCTGGTGGGCATCGCGATCAACATGGAACTCAGCCCGGCGATTACGGCTGGCGCGGTGATCTCGGGCGCCTATTTCGGCGACAAGTCCTCACCGCTCTCCGACACCGCCAATCTGGCCGCCGCCGTCGCGGGCGTGGACCTCTACCAGCACTTGCGCGAAACGTTGTGGACCTCGGTGCCCACTCTGGTGGGCGCGCTCGCGCTTTTCTGGGTTCTGGGTGAGCCGGGTGATGCCGATGTCTCGGCCAAGGCCCGGGCCATCCAGGAGGTGTTCGGCGTTTCGCCGGTCCACTTCCTGCCCTTGCTGGTGGTTGTCGCCCTGGCGTGGTTTAAAGTCCCGCCCTTCAAGACGATCATGCTGGGCGCGCTGGCGGGCGCCCTGCTGGGGGTCGTCATGGCCCCCGAGCGGGTCATCGCCTTTGCCGGCGCCACCCCTGACCTGCCGGCGCCCCTGGCGCTGCTCAAAGGCGCGTGGATGGCGTTGGCAAGCGGCTACATCTCGGTCACCGGTTACGCGGCCATCGATCAGCTCGCCTCCCGGGGCGGCATGGAGAGCATGCTCGACACGGTCTGGCTGATCATCGTTGCGCTGGGCTTCGGCGGTGTGGTCGAGAAGGCCGGTGCGGTGGAGCGCCTGGCGGCACCGGTTCTCGCCGTGGTGAAGTCCACCGGGGCCCTGGTGACGACGCTGATCGGATCGACGGTCGCGACCAATATCGTGACGGCCGACCAGTACATCGCCATCGTGCTTCCCGGCCGGATGTTAAAAGGCGCCTTCGAACAGCGCGGGCTTGCGCCGGTTGTTCTCTCCCGCGCACTGGGGGATTCGGCCACCGTCACCTCGGCCCTAATCCCCTGGAACAGCTGCGGCGCATTCATGGCGGCCGCGCTGGGCGTGGCTACGTTGAGCTATGCGCCCTTCACCTTTTTCAACATCCTGAACCCGCTG
>JBAPYE010000298.1:0-2903 GCA_049284575.1 Desulfobacterales bacterium | reverse complement strand
GTCGCTGGGCGCCTGGCCGCACAGCCCGCTGTGGCGCCGGTTGCGGCGGGCGCCCGCGATGGCCATAGCCACCATGCGCAGCACGCCAGGGTCGCGCTCGTCGAAATTGTGGGCCACCAGGGCCGAGTCGCGGTCCACCCCCAGGATCAGCTGGGTCAGGTCGTTGGAGCCGATGGAAAAGCCGTCGAAGAGCCGGCTGAAGGCATCGATTTCCAGCACATTGTTGGGGATCTCGCACATCATGTAGACCTCCAGCCCGCTTTCGCCCCGCACCAGCCCGTTGGCGGCCATCTCCGCCAACACCTCTTCGGCTTCGGCCACCCGCCGGCAGAAGGGGATCATGATCACCAGGTTGGTCAGCCCCATGTCGTCGCGCACCCGCCGCATGGCCCGGCACTCTAACGCAAACCCCTCGCGGTAGCGGGGATCGTAGTAACGTGAGGCCCCCCGAAAGCCGATCATGGGGTTGTCCTCGGCGGGCTCGAAGCCCCGCCCGCCGATCAGGTTGGCGTATTCGTTGGTCTTGAAATCGCTCATGCGCACGATCACCGGCTTGGGGTAAAAGGCCGCCGCGATGGCGCCGACCCCTTCGGCCAACCGTTCGACGAAGTAGTCGGTCTTGACGGCGTAACCGGCGGTCAGTTTCCGAATCGCCCGCACCTCGGCCGGGTCGGTAACCTTCTCAGGGTGCACCAGCGCCATGGGGTGGATCTTGATGTAGGTGTTGATGATGAATTCCATTCGCGCCAGCCCCACCCCGTCGTTGGGGATCATGGCCAGCCCGAAGGCCTCTTCGGGGTTGCCGACGTTCATCATGATGCGCGTCCGGGGGCGCTCGAGGTCCTTGAGTTCCAGGCGCTCGCGGTGAAACGGCAGCACCCCCTGGTAGACCACGCCGGCATCGCCCCCGGCGCAGCAGACGGTGATCTCCTCGCCGCTGGGGATGCGCTCGGTGGCGTTTTCCGCGCCCACCACGGCCGGGATGCCCAGCTCGCGGCTGACGATGGCGGCGTGGCAGGTGCGCCCGCCGCGGTTGGTGACGATCGCCGCTGCGGTCTTCATCACCGGCGCCCAGTCCGGGGTGGTGGTGTTGGTCACGAGGACCTCACCGGGTCGAAATTCGGCCAGGTGCGCCACGTCCGGGATCACCCGCGCACGGCCCGCGGCGATTTTCTCCCCCACGCTCTTGCCTTTCACCAACACCGGCCCGCGGCGCTCCAGGTGGAAGGTCTCGAGCACCTCGCGGTTCTTCTGGGCCTGCACGGTTTCGGGGCGCGCCTGGACGATGAAGAGCCCCCCGTCGGGGCCGTCCTTGGCCCACTCGATGTCCATCGGCATCGGGTGGCCGGCCTTGGCGGCGTAGTGCGTCTCGATGCGCATGCCGTAGTCGGCCAGGGTCAGCACCTCGTCGTCGGTGAGGCAGAAGCGCCGCCGGTCGGCCTCGGGCACCTCGACGTTGCGCGTCAGCATCTTGGAGTCGCCCCGCCCGTAAACCATCTTGATCTTTTTAGCGCCGACGCTCTTCCTGACGATCGGCCGGAAGCCCCGGGCCCGGGTGGGCTTGAAAACGTAGTACTCATCCGGGTTCACCACCCCCTGGACGATGTTTTCGCCCAGGCCGTAGGACGCCGTGATGAAAACCACGTCGCGGAAGCCGGTCTCGGTGTCCAGGGTGAACATGACGCCGCTGGTGGCCAGGTCCGCGCGCACCATTTTCATCACCCCGATGGAAAGCGCCACGCTGAAATGGTCAAACCCGCGATCCTCGCGGTAAGAGATGGCGCGATCGGTGAAAAGCGAGGCGAAGCACTTGCTGCAGGCCTCCCTAAGGGCGTTGTTGCCGCAGATGTTGAGATAGGTCTCCTGCTGCCCGGCAAAGGACGCCGTGGGCAGGTCCTCGGCGGTGGCCGAACTGCGCACGGCCACGTCCGTGTCGGGTTCGTACTGATCGCAGAGGCGCGCATAGGCCGCGGCGATGGCCTCCCACAAGTCCGGCGGAACGCCCGCGCCGAGGATCAGATCGCGCGCCGCCCGCCCGCGCCGCGCCAGGTCGGCGACGTCCGCAGTGTCCAGCCCGGCCAGAGTTTTCTCCAGCTTGCCGCCGATTTCGCCGCAGGCGACGACATGGCGATAGGCCGCGGCCGTCACCGCAAACCCGTTGGGCACCCGCACCCCCTGGGCACCCAGCTCGCGGTACATCTCTCCCAGGGAGGCGTTTTTACCTCCCACGATGGGCACGTCCTCTATCGACAGGTCCTCGAACCAGCGGATAAAGGGGCCGTCGGTTGCCATGATAGCCTCCCTTCAGGGTGTGGGTCTAATCGAAAATCAAAAAATCGGCGCGGGCATCACCGCACGGCGGTTGGGCATGCCCTGCCGGTTGCCCGGATCTTGGACTCAGGCTTTCACCCTCCCGCATAGCAGAATCCATACCACGGCCGGGTAAGACGGTTTCTTATGAATTATCGGTGGGATAACGAATGTGAAAAACCGGCGGGCTGAACCGGGTTTTGGAATTTTGCGAGGGCCATATCGAAAATTTGAGATGCGGAAAGTAGGGACGTCCATTGATTAATAAGTTGCCAATTTTTCCCTGATTTGCTATTTCCATCACCATGCCCCGACAAGCCCGCATAGACGCCCCCGGCGCGGTGCACCATGTGATCGTGCGGGGGATCGAGCGCCGCACGATCTTTCTCGATGACCAAGACCGCAGCAACTGGATCGCGCGTCTGGAAAAAATTCTGACTGAAAACCGCACGCCTTGCTTTGCCTGGGCGTTGATGTCCAATCATGTCCACCTGTTGCTTCGAACCGGCCGGGTGCCGCTTTCCACCGTGATGCGACGGCTGTTTTAAGGTTGTTTTCCGAAAACCGTCAAGGCCCGCAGTATTCTCTTGTAC
>JBAPYE010000297.1:0-5227 GCA_049284575.1 Desulfobacterales bacterium | reverse complement strand
CCCACCAGGGGGCCTCGGAAAAATGCGCCTGGAACGTCAGAGGCCCGCGCGTCAGAAGGCCGTAAGCGATCAGGGCCGCCGTCCCCACGGCGAAAGAAACGGCGGCGGTCCACACCGGGGAGAGCGTCCAGCGGTTGAGCTGGGCGTTGATCCCGGCCTGGGTGGGCAGACAGGCGCCGGCCACCAGGGCCAGCAGGATATAAACCAAAAAGGGCGGCATGCGGCCATGTCCAGTCGAGCCGACAGGCTGCGCGCCCGCCGGCTGCGGCGCTAAATTCCGAGGTAGGCTTTTCTGACGGCTTCGTTGGCCAAGAGGTTGGCGGTCAAATCGGACAGGGTGATCCGGCCGTTTTCCATGACATAGCCCCGGTGAGCGACCTTCAGGGCCAGGTTGGCGTTTTGTTCCACCAGGAAGATCGTGGTTTTCTGCTCTTGATTGATTTTACGGATGATCTCGAAAATCTGGCGCACCACCAGGGGGGCCAGTCCGAGGGAGGGCTCGTCCAGCAGCAGCAGCCGGGGGCGGGCCATCAGCGCCCGGGAGATGGCCAGCATCTGCTGCTCACCGCCGCTCAGGGTGCCGCCGGCCTGGCTGCGGCGCTCGGCCAGAATGGGAAACAGCGTCAGGACATAGTCCAGGTCGGATTTTATTTTTGCGCTGTCCTTGCGCAGGAAGGCTCCCATGTCGAGGTTTTCGAGAACGGTCAGAAACGGAAAAATCCGCCGCCCCTCGGGCACCTGGCAAATCCCCAGCCTCACGATGTCGTTGGGTTTCATGTCATGGATCGGGCGCCCCTCAAATGTGATGCTGCCCGCGCGCGGCGGCACGATCCCGCAGATGGACATCAGGGTGGTGGACTTGCCCGCCCCGTTGGCCCCGATCAAGGTAATGATTTCCCCCTGGGAAATCTCGAGGTCGATCCCCTTGAGCGCCTGGATGTTGCCGTAAAACGTTTTGACTCCGGCAAGCTTAAGCATCGACTTCCTCTCCGAGGTAGGCCTTGACCACCGCCGGGTTGCACTTGATCTCCTCCGGCCGGCCTTCGGCGATCTTCTTGCCGTAGTCCACTACGTAGATCCGATCCGAAAGGCTCATCACCAATTTCATGTCGTGCTCGATGAGAAGGATCGTGATTCCCTCTTCTTCACGGATGCCGATGATCAGTTCGTTGAGCTCATCGGTCTCCTGGGGGTTCATGCCCGCAGCGGGTTCATCCAGCAGCAGCAGGAAGGGGTCGGTGGCCATGGCCCGGGCGATCTCCAGCCGCCGCTGGGCGCCGTAGGGCAGGTTCTTGGCATAATCGTTGACGTAGCGGGCCAGGCCGATCTTTTTGAGCACGTCATAGCTGTCCTGGATGATCCGTTTTTCCTCCTCGCGGGTGCCGCGATTGCGCAGGATCGCCCCGCTGATACCCGCCGAAGTGCGGCAGTGCCGGCCGATCATGATATTTTCAAGGACGGTCATGTTGCCGAAGAGGCGGATGTTCTGAAAGGTCCGCGCCAGCCCGACCGCGGTCACCTGGTTGGGTTTGAGGCCGTTGAGAGAACGCGTCTCCCCGGTTTTGGGTGAGCGCGCCAGCATCTCGCCTTCGGTGGGTTTGTAGATCCCGGTCAGACAATTGAAAACCGTGGTTTTGCCGGCCCCGTTGGGCCCGATCAAGGCAACGATCTCACCCTGGCGGATGTGGAGCTCCAGTGTGTCGATGGCCCTCAAGCCGCCGAAATCCATGCACAGTTTACGAATCTCCAGAATCGGCTCCATCACGATAGCTTCCCGTCCTCGCTGAAACCTTCCTTGAACTGATAGGTGCGGCGAACCTCGTTGATTATGCCCCCCGGTCGAAACACCATCATCACCACCATCACCACCCCGAAAATCAGCATGCGATACTCCGAGAAGGCCCGCAGGTATTCGGGCAGCAGGATGAGCACGAGGGCCCCCAGGATGACGCCCAGAATGGACCCCATCCCGCCCAGGACAACAACGCAAAGGATCACGATCGACTCCCACAGCGTAAAGCTGGCCGGGTTGATGAAGGTGGTTTTGGCGGCAAACACCACCCCGGCCATCCCGGCCCAGGCGGAGCCCATGGCAAAGGCCGACAACTTGGTCCGGGCGATGTCGATCCCCATGGCCTGGCAGGCCACCTCGTCCTCACGCATGGCGATCCAGGCGCGGCCGATGCGGGAGTCTTTCAGCCGGTTGGTGACGAAAACGGTCAGCAGGGTCAGCGCCAGCATCAGAAAATAAATGAAGATAGCGGACTGTTCCAGTGAAAAATCGAACCAGAGGAATTTGGGACGGGGAATATTGGCGATGCCGCTGGGGCCGAAGGAAAAGTCGTTCCAGTTTTCAAGCACCAGGCGGATGATTTCGCCAAAGCCTAATGTCACGATGGCCAGGTAGTCGCCCCGCAGACGCAGTACCGGAAGGCCCAGCAGGATCGCAAAACCGCAGCCCAGGGCGGCACCGATGGGCAGCGCCAGCCAGAACGACATTCCGAAGTGGAAATTGAGCAGGGCATAGGTGTAGGCGCCCACCGCGTAGAAGGCGGCATACCCCAGGTGCAGCAGTCCGGCCACGCCCACCACGATATTGAGCCCGAGCCCGGTGACGACGTAGATCAGGGCCGTGGTCATGATGTTCACCTGGTACATGCTGAACAGGTAGGGAAACACCAGCACGAACAACCCAAGAATCAGCAGACCCGGCATGGCAAGCCGTCGATTGTGGATCAGGCGCTGAAAGGCCGGCACCTTTTCAGGCGCGTCGGTTTCCACCGCGGCCGTCGCCGAGCGCCCGTCGCCCTGCTTACGCTGCAGAAAATAGCGCCACAGAAAAGAGAAGACGAACCCCCCGGCCGCCACATACAGCAGTCGTTCCCAGTGCCACTCGACGGTCTTCTCGATCGTGTTGACCTTGATCACCATGATCGGAAAGGTCAAAAACATGAACCAGGCTGCGGCAAGCAGTGATTTTTTTATTTCCGCGAGGGTCATGGGTGCCAAGTCCTGTAGAAACGTTAGCGCAAAAAAAGCGATTGACGCGGCCGCTGCAGCGACGGCCGCAAGCCCCGTCAGACCTTCTGAACATCGGAACGCCCGAGGAGCCCGGACGGCCGGAAGATCAGAATGATCACGAGAATAAGGAAGGCGCAGACATCCTCATAGTCGCTGGAGACGTAGCCGGTGAAAAAAGCTTCGGTCCACCCCAGCACGAGGCTGCCGAGCACCGCCCCGGGAAGGCTCCCGATGCCGCCCAGAACGGCGGCCACAAAGGCTTTGATCCCGGCAATAAAGCCGATGAAAAAGTTGATCTGACCCACATGCGAGGCGATCAGCACCCCGCCGATGGCCGCCGTGCTCGAGCCGATGATGAAAGTGATGCTGATGATCCGATTGACGTCCACGCCCACCAACATGGCCATGTGGCGGTCCTGAGCGGTGGCCCGCATGGCTTTTCCGACCCGGGTGAACTTGATCAGAAAGGTCAACAGCGCCATGACCACCCCGGTGGTGGTGTAGATCAGGAAGTCGGTGGTGCCGAAAAGATTGGAGACCGGATCCAGAAAGGGGAAGTCGGGGATCAGGTTGGGGAAGGGCAGAAAGTCGGAGGTCTGGGCCAGCAACACGTAATTCTGAAGGAACAGGGAGGCGCCGATGGCGCTGATCAGGGCCGAAAGACGTGGCGCATCGCGCAGCGGCTTGTAGGCGATGCGCTCCATCGTCCACCCGTAGGCGGCCGAGTAGAACATCGCCAGCACGGCGGCTATCAGGATGATCGCCAGGTGCGGCCAGCCATAGTAGGTCAGTACACCGGTGACGATCAGGGCCGTAAACCCGCCGATCATGTAGATTTCACCATGGGCGAAGTTGATCAACTGGATAATGCCGTAGACCATGGTGTAGCCCAGGGCGATCAGGGCATAGATGCTGCCCCGGGTCAGCCCGCTGAAAAAAAGCTCGATGAAGTATTCCATTCTGGTATGTCCGAATGTTGGCATGACCGGCAAAGAGGTGGCCGTAGGCGCTTCTTCCAGCTGAAGGCTTGATCCGGGCGGCGCCCGCATCGGAATGAGGTCTTTTGAAAGAAACCTGGGCTGAGGCGCACCCCTGCAGGGGAAAGGGCCCGGGCCCCCTCCCCTGCAGCGGCGGCGCTCTTAAAATTACTGAACCGTCGTGAAAACCCCGTTTTTGACCTGGTAAACCGAGAATCCGATGCCGATCGCATCGCCGTTCTGGTCGAAGCTGATGCTGCCAACCGGGGTGTCGACATACTCCGAACGCAGCGCTTTGGTGACCGCATCGAAGTCCGTGCTGCCAGCTTTTTCAATGGCGTTCAGCAGCGCCAGTGCGGCCGAGTAGGCCTCGGTGAAGAAGGGGCCCGGATCTTCGCCGTAAGCCTTCTGGTGGGCTTCCTTGGCGGCGATGAAGAGCGGGTTTTGCGAAACGTCCCGGGGGCCGGTGGCGAAAACGCCCTCGGCAAATTCGCCGGCGACCTTGATAAAGGTGTCGTCCTTGATGCCGTCAGCACCCATGAAGGGGGTGTCCATTTTCTTCTTGCGCATCAGGGTCACGATCTTGGAGGCTTCGGGGTGGTAGGCGCCCCACACCACCAGGTCCACGTTCTCGCGCTTGATCTTCTGGACGATGGCCGAATAATCCACCGCACCCGGTGTCACGCCCTCGAAGAGCGCGACCTCGATCCCGGCTTCTTCAAAAAACTGCTTGGCCAGGGTCGACTGCCCTTTGCCGTAGTCGCCCTTATCGTGCAGGCAGGCCACGCGCTTGACCTGGAGCACGTCCTTGGCAAAACTGACCTGGAGCTTGGCCTGGAGGTCATCGTAGGCGATGGTGCGGAAAAAGTTGGGGTAATCGCCACTCATGGTCAATTCGGTGTTGGTGGCGGAGGGCGACATGACCGCGATACTTGCAGACGCGTAAATGTTAAGCGCCGCCTTGGTGGCCCCGCTGCAGATGTGGCCGAGCACGACGTTGGCCCCGTCGGAGACCAGCTTGGTGGCGACGTTGGTCGCCAACTCCGGTTTACAGGCGTCATCGCCCAGCAGCAGCTCGATTTTTTTGCCCAGGATCCCGCCTTTGGCATTGATATCTTTGACGACCAGTTCGGCTGCCCGAATCGAAGGAATACCGTAGGAGGCCAGGTCTCCGGAATGGGCACCGGCCACCCCCAGCTTGATGGTGTCCTGGGCCAACCCGACGCCCG
>JBAPYE010000296.1:0-2494 GCA_049284575.1 Desulfobacterales bacterium | reverse complement strand
GCACCTGGCCTGCGCCATCGCCGCAAAGCTGGCGCTCCCCGACGAGCAGATCCAGGCCATTCGCTTCGCCGGCATACTGCACGACATCGGCAAAATCCGGATCCCGACCTCGATCCTCAACCGACCCGGCCGGCTGCTGGATGTCGAGATGGAGATGATCAAGCTGCACCCCCGGGTGGGCTTCGAAATCCTCGAAAACATCCCGGCGCCCTGGCCGCTGGCCGAAATCGTCCATCAACACCACGAACGGCTGGACGGTTCGGGCTACCCGCAGGGCCTGAAAGGCGATCAGATCCTGCGCGAGGCCACTATCCTGACCGTTTCCGATGTCGTTGAAGCCGGCAGTTCTTTTCGCCCCTACCGCCCGGCCCGCGGAATTGACGTGGCCCTGGAGGAAATCACCCGGCACCGCGGCGAGCGCTACGCGCCCGATGCGGTCGACGCCTGCCTGGAGCTTATTCAGAAGGAAGGCTTCAAGCTTGAACCATCCGAGCGCCGGCCCGCCGGGCCGTCAGAAGGAAAACGGCAAGAATGAAAAGACGGCTGCAGGCATCGCTCTTCATGGGCTTATGGCTTCTGGCGGCAACCCTCGGCACGGCCCCCGACGGCCACGGCGGGGAGGACCCGCAGCAGGTCCTGCTCGGCGTTCTGGCCAAGCGCGGGGTTGACCGCTGCCTGGAAAAATGGTCCCCCACCGCGGACTACCTCTCCAGCCGGATACCCGGCAAACGGTTTGTCATCGTCCCGCTGGAATACGATCAGATCATCGATCCCAGCCGGCTGGAGGACCTGGATTTCATCATCTGCAACCCCTCGATCTACGTCGATCTGGAAATCGGGTACGGCGCCATGCGGATCGCCACCCTCAACAATCTTCACGCCGGCAAAAGCTTCACCCAATACGGCGGCGTGATCTTCACCCGCCGGGAGCGCAGCGACATCCGCAGCCTGGAAGACCTCAAGGGCAAGTCCTTCATGGCGGTGGAAGAGGACTCCCTGGGAGGCTGGCATGCCGCCTGGCGCGAGTTGGCCGCCCGCGGCATCGACCCCTTCCGCGATTTGAAAAACTTTCACTTCGCCGGCACCCACGACGCCGTCGTCCTGGCGGTGCGCGACGGGTTGACCGACGCCGGCACGGTGCGCACCGACACCCTGGAGCGAATGCAGACCGAAAACAAGCTCGATCTCAATGACTTTTTTATCATTCCCGTGGACGGGGTCACCCACGGGAAGCTGCCGTTTGTCGCCTCCACCCGCCTGTATCCCGAATGGCCGATCGCCAAAATGGGCCGCACCTCCGACGAACTGGGCGTGGCCGTGGCCATCGCCCTGCTCCAGATCACGCCCGACAACCCGGCGGCCGTCGCCGGACGCTACGCCGGCTGGACCATTCCGCTGAACTACCAGGACGTCCACGATCTCCTGCGGGAGCTGAAGATCGGGCCTTACCGGGACCTGGGCAAGATCACCTTTGCCGACGTGCTCAAAAAATACTGGTACTGGCTGGAGCTGATCGCCGCCGGCTTTCTGATCCTGGCGGGGTTCACCGTGACCATCCTGAAGCTCAACCGGCGGCTGAAGGCCTCGCACTTCCGCCTGGAGGCCGAAGTCGGCGAGCGGCGCCTGGTGGAAAAACGCCTGATCCAGGCCCGGGACCAGGCCGAGGCCGCCACCCGCGCCAAGAGCGAGTTTCTGGCCAACATGAGCCACGAGATCCGCACCCCCATGAACGGCGTGATTGCCGCGGCCGAGCTGGCTCTGAGCGAAAAACTGCCCGAACGGGCCGCCCATTACCTCGAAATCATCCACACCTCCGCCTATTCCCTGCTGGGGATCATCAACGACATCCTGGATTTTTCCAAGATCGAGGCCGAAAAAATGGCCCTGGAAGCCCGCCCCTTCATGCTGGACGAGATCCTCGACAACGTGGTGGACGTCTTCCACACCAAGGTGGCCGAGAACCGCATCGAACTTTTGGTGGATATCGACCCAGGCGTTCCCAGGGCGCTGGTGGGCGATCCCCTGCGCCTGCAGCAAATCCTCACCAACCTGGTCAGCAACTCCGTCAAGTTCACCGACAAAGGCGGCGTTATCCTGGTGGGTCTGGTTCCGGCGGAAACCATCGAAGAGCGGGTTTTTCTGAAGTTTTTCGTGAAAGACACGGGCATCGGAATCGCACCGGAGTACCTGCCGCTGTTGTTCCAGTCCTTCAGTCAGGCCGACGCCTCCTCGACCCGCAAATACCAGGGAACCGGCCTGGGCCTGGCGATCTGCAAGCAGCTGGTGCAGATGATGGGCGGCACCATCTGGGTGGAAAGCGAGCTGGGCAAGGGCAGCACGTTTTATTTCACCGCCGGCTTCGAACGCTGCGCGGGCCCCCCGCCGCCGAAGTTCGTGCCGCCGGCCGACATCCAGGAACTCAACGTGCTGGTGGTGGACGACTGCAATGACAGCCTCGTGATCATGCAGAAGATGCTGGAGAGCTTCGGGTTTC
>JBAPYE010000295.1:0-5684 GCA_049284575.1 Desulfobacterales bacterium | reverse complement strand
GCGTCCAGGATGTCGTCGATGGCCGCTTCGCTGTCCACGTTGCCGTACCAGTGGCCCTCGGGATAGACGACCAGCACCGGTCCGTAGTCGCAGGCCTTCATGCAGCCGGTGCTGGTCACCTGGGCGTCGAGGCCGCGTTCCAGGATCTCGTTTTCGATGTAGGGCAAAAAACCGCTGGATCCCTTTTTATGGCAGACGCCCTTGGGGTCGCCGCCGGCACGGAAGCTGGCACAGACGCAGATGTGATATTTCGGTTTTTCCATTTTCATCTCTCCTTATCCGGGTGGTTTGAAACGTTTCAGCGGCACTTGCCCGCTCTCAGCCGCAGCCGCCGCCGGTTCCCGCACAGCCCGCCGCGCAGGCGGTCCGCTTGCGCGTGATCAGATGCCGCAGGCTCTGGCCTTCCAGGACGGCCCGCACGGCCTCCTCGATCACCCCTTCGACTTCCAGGACCGCTAGACCACTGGCGGCAAGCGTGCGCCGCGGACTGTCACCGATGCCGCTGACCAGAAGGGTGCCGCAGTCGTTTAGGGTGTCGGCCAGCTGCGTCCAGCGCTGGCCGCCGCCGCCCGGCGGCGGGGCTTCGCGGGCCTCGAGCAGTTGGATCGTGCCGTTTTGACGGCCATAAATCATGAGGCTGCGGGCCTCGCCCAAATGCTGGTTGACCAGCACGCCCTCCATACTGGCCACCGCCACGTGCGGGCGGGCGCCGTCGATCTGCGGCTCCGCAGCCGGACTTCCGGCCGGCAGGCGCTCGCAGGCCTGGAGGGTCGCCATCAGCTCCCGGCTGGGAGTTTCTCCCAGGAGGCCCACGGCGTCGGCCCGGCAGCGGGTGCAGTGGCGCATCTGTTTGACGTATCGCCCGGCGGCCGCGCGCACCGCCTGAACCATTTCGGAAGAAGGCTCCGGTATGTGCTCGAAGGCTGATCCACGGTTGGGGAAGTAGGGCACACAGTTGAGAATGTCGACGCCCAGCGCCGCCACCCGGCGGGCCACCGCTTCGATGTGGCCGTCGTTGATACCGGGGATGATGATGCTGTTGACCTTGACCGTTATGCCGCGTGACTTGAGCCCCCGAATGGCCTCCAACTGGCGCTCCAGAAGGATTTTGGCGCCGCTTTCAGCACGTTGCACGTGCTTGCCGTCACGCACCCAGCTGTAGATGCGGGCGCCGATCGCGGGGTCGACGGCATTGACGGTGATGGTGACGTGGCTGACCTTCAGGGCCGCCAGCGCATCCAGGTGCGGTCCGATGGCAAGTCCGTTGGACGCCAGGCAGAGCAGCATCTCGGGGTAGTGCTGGCGGACCAGACCCAGGGTCTCCAGCGTCTCGGCCGAGTTGGCGAAGGGGTCGCCCGGACCGGCGATGCCCACCACGGCGATGTTGGGTTTCTGCTCGAGCACGGCCTTCAGATAGACCATCGCCTGGGCGGGCGTCAGCACACCGCTGGTCACACCCGGGCGGCTCTCATTGACGCAGTCGAATTTGCGGTTGCAGAACTTGCACTGCACGTTGCAGCGCGGGGCGACGGGCAGGTGCACCCGGCCGAAGGTTTTGTGGGCCTTGACGTTAAAACAGGGATGGTGTTCCAGATTCATTTGCGACCTCGCTTTGCGGCTGCTCCCTTTGGGAAAATGGGCCCCGGCCCGGGAAACAGAATGAAACCACCGGGCCCCGGGCCCGGGGCCTACATGTAGGTGAATCCCACCGGGGAGGCGGACTGACGTGCGGCCATCAGGGTGTTGGCGATCCGGTCGAAAAGCTGCTGGCTGCCGCGGTAGCCCAGGTGCAGCAGGCGGGCGCCGCCGAGCCGGTCGTGGACCGGAAAGCCCACCCGGATCAGCGGTTTGCCCAGACGCCGGGCCATGCTGTAGCCTTTGCTGTTGCCGATCAGAAAATCAGGTTGGGCCTCCCGGGCGGCGGTCTCGATGGTCACGAAGTCGGCGTCGCTCAGAACCTGGACGCCTTTTTGGCTGTGATCCGGAAAGCGCTCGGCGATGCAGGCCGCCAGGTGGCCGCTGCGGCCGCCCGACGCGCAGACCACCGGAACGACGCCGATTTCACCCAGAAAGCCGACCAGACCGGCCACCAGGTCCTCTTCCCCGAAGACCACCGCGCGGGCGTCCATGACGTATTTGTGGCCGTCGGCGTAGCTGTCGATCAATCGCCCGCGCTCCCGCCGGTGATTTTCCGGCGTCGGCCGTCCGCTGATTTCCGCCAGGGCCGCGAACATCCGGTCGGTGGCGTCGATGCCCACAGGCAATCCCATCCGGTGGCAGGGCACCTGGAAGCGCTTCCAGAGGAGCCCGGCGGCGGTCTCCTTCTCGCGGGCCAATATGTCGCCCAGTTCCAGGCTGGCTCGTGCGCTGCCGCTGCTGCGGATGGCGGCCACGGAAGTGCCGCCCTCGGGAATCCGCTGATACTCGGTCCACAGGGGGCCGTCGAGGGTGTCGGCGTAGTCGGGCAGGAGCACGGCGGGCAGGTCGAAATCCGCACAGATTTCCCTGAGGTGCCGCAAGTCCGCCGGCGACACCATTCCCGGAAAGAGGTTCACGTGGCGGCCGGCTTCAGCGGCGCCCTGGGCCAGCTGATCCACCATGGCCCGCAGCGCCGCGTGGAATCCCTGCATATGGGTGCCCTGATAGCTGGGGGTGGCCACGTGCACTATCGGCGGCAGGTCCTCGCCCGCGCAGCTCTCACGGTACTCACGGATGAACATCGGCACGTCGTCGCCGATGGTTTCGCTGAGGCAGGTGGTTGCCACCCCGATCATTTCGGGGTCGTACTGGCGGCGGATATTGTCCAGGGCGATCTTGAGGTTGGCGCCGCCGCCGAAGATCGCGGTCTGCTCGGAGAAATTGGAGCAGGCGATATCGATGGGCTCCCGGTAGTGGCTGATCAGGTAGCGCCGGATATAGGTGGAACAGCCCTGGGAGCCGTGCAGCAGGGGTACCGCCCCGCGGATGCCCTTGAAGACCAGGGCGGCCCCCAGCGGCGTGCAGAGCTTGCAGGCGTTGCGTGTGACCGTGAACTTCGGGGCCTTGGGCGATGGCTTCAGCATGGCGAGACCCCCTTTCCGGCCGCGGCCCGCGCCGGCGCAAAGCGCCAGACCGGGCTGGTGACGCTCCGGTAAACCTCGCGTGCAAAGTTCAGCATGCCCTCGTAGCCGGCCAGGGGGGTCTTGCGCTCGTGGTTGTGGTCGCAGAAGCCGATGCCCATCTTGTAGGCGATGGGCCGTTCCTTGACCCCACCGATGAACAGGTCCGCCTGCTTTTCGATGATGTACTTGGAAAGCTCCAGGGGGTTGGCGTCGTCGAGGATGATGGTGCCGTCGTCGCACATGTCCCTCAGCGTTTCGTAATCCGCGTCGTTGCCGGTCTGGGAGCCGGCCAGGACCACGTCCATGCCCAGGTAGCGCAGGGCTTTGATCAGTGAAAAGGCCTTGAAGGCCCCACCCACGTAGATCGCCGCCCGCTTGCCCTGCACGGCGGCCTTTATTTTCTGGAGCTCGGGCGTGATGGCGCTGATCTCGCCGCGCACAAGCGCCTGTGTGCGCGCCATGATCGCGGGGTTGTCCCCGAAATGCGCGGCCACGTCGTAGAGCGCCTTGGAGGTGTCCTCGAGACCGAAGTAGGAAACCCGGATGTAGGGGGTCCCGTAGCGTGCCTGCATCATGTCGGCCAGGGTGGTCATGGCCCCGGAGCACTGTACCACGTTCAGGGCCGCCCCGTGGGAGCGGCGGATGGCGTCTACCCGGCCGTCACCGGTCATGGTGGCCACCACCTCGACCCCCATCTGCTCGTAGTAGGATTTGATGATCCAGGCCTCCCCGCCGATATTGAATTCCCCCAGGATGTTGATGCTGAAGGGGCTGATCTGGTCCACCGGCCCCTGGCCGACCAGTTGGAAGAGGGCCTCGCAGGCCGCCTTGTAGCCGTCCTTCTTGGTGCCCTTGAAGCCCTCGGAGTGCACCGGCAGCACCGGGATCGCTTTCTCGCGCGCCACCTGCCGGCAGACCGCGGCCACATCGTCGCCGATGATCCCCACGATGCAGGTCGAGTAGACGAAGGCCGCCCGCGGCTGGTAGGCGTCGATCAGTTCCACCAGGGCGCGGTGGAGTTTCTTCTCCCCGCCGAAGATCACGTCCTTCTCCCGCAGGTCGGTGGTGAAGGACAGCCGGTGAAGCTCCGGGCCCGAGGAGAGCGCCCCGCGGATGTCCCAGGTGTAGGCCGCGCAGCCCACCGGCCCGTGGATCAGGTGGAGCGCATCGGCGATCGGGTAGAGCACCACCCGCGAGCCGCAGAAGACGCAGGCCCGCTGGCTGACCACCCCGGCCAGGCTGTGCTGGCCGCAGGTCAGGTTGAAGGGCTGGGCGCCCTTGCGGTGGATGTGTTTTTCGCGTTCCTTGAGAATCGGGATGCTGGCCATGGGGTGCTCCCTTCGCTGCTACATGACGAGTTCAAAGCCGATATCGGTGGCATCGCGGTCCTTGCGGTCCAGGAGGGCGTCAAGGATCTTCTCCAGCAGCCGCATGCCGCCGCGGTAGCCCACCGTGGGGAAATAGCTGTGGCCGACGCGGTCCAGGATCGGGAAGCCGTGGCGCACGTACGGAATGTCCTCGTCACGGGCGATGTACTTGACATAGGAGTTGCCGATCAGAAGGTCCACCGGCGCCTGCTTGATCCACTGGTGAAAGAGGTACATGTCGCCGCCGACCTTGATCTTGACCTCATGCGGCACCCCTTCCAGCGCGGCGCGCAGCCGTTTTTCGTATTTTTTGCCGGCGGGCGTACCGGTCACCAGGTACACCGGGGCCATGTCCAGCGACACCAGGAATTTGGTCAGCGCCAGCAGTTGGTCGGGATCCCCCACCAGCGCGACGCGCTTGCCGTAGAAGTACTGGTGCATGTCGGCGATGATATCCACCATCTGACCGCGCTCGAAGGTCAGGCTGTCGGGCACGCTGACCCCCGCCAGGCGGTGCAGGGTGTCCACGAAATGGTCCGTGGCCGCCAGTCCGATGGGCAGATCCAGGATCTGGCAGGGCACCTTGCATTTGACGTCCAGGGCGCGCGCGGCATCCCCCGAGGCCAGGCGGCCCAAGGCCACGGTGCCCTGGCTGCTGCCGGCCCTGCGCAGCGCGTCCACGGTCACCCCGCCGGGCGGGTACATGCGGTATTTGCCGGTCAGGGGCCCGTTGAGCACCCCGGATGTGTCCGGGAACATGATGGTCTCGAGCCCCATTGCAGCGGCTATGCGCCGGATTTCGCTCATGTCCGAGGGTTCCACGAAGCCGGGGATCAGGTTGACGGTCTTGCTGCGGGAGCTGCCCGTCTCGGCGAAATAGTCCACCATGGCCTTGGTCATGCCGGCGAACCCGGTGACGTGCGAGCCCACGTAGCTGGGGGTGTTGGCGTGGATGACGTACTTGCCCGCGGGCACCTTGCCCTCGGCCACGGCCTTGCTGACGATCTGGGGAACATCGTCGCCGATGGTCTCCGACAGACAGGTGGTGTGCACCGCGATGACGTCCGGGTTGTAGACGCTGAAGATGTTGTCGATGGCCTGCAGCAGGTTGGCCTGGCCGCCGAAGACCGAGGCCCCTTCGGTGAACGCGCTGGTGGCGGCGATCACCGGCTCCTTGTAATGGCGCGTGAGGGCGCTGCGGTGGTAGGCGTAGCAG
>JBAPYE010000294.1:0-9294 GCA_049284575.1 Desulfobacterales bacterium | reverse complement strand
CAGTGCGGCTGCTGCTCGGTGATTGTCAACGGCAAGGTCGTCCGCTCCTGCATCACCAAGTTCCGACGGGTGGAGGAGGGCGCCATGGTCACCACCATCGAGGGCGTCGGCACCCCCGAAAACCTCCATGCCCTCCAAATGGCCTGGACCGTTCACGGCGGGGCCCAGTGCGGCTTCTGCTCGCCGGGTTTCATCGTCTCGGCCAAGGGCCTCCTGGACGAGAACCAGAGCCCCACGCGCCAGGAGGTCCGGGACTGGTTCCAGAAGCACCGCAACCTGTGCCGCTGCACAGGCTACAAACCCCTGGTGGACGCCGTCATGGATGCGGCCAAGGTGGTGCGCGGCGAGATGACGATGAAGGACCTGGCCTTCAAGCTGCCGGAGGACGGCCGTATCTGGGGCTCGGCGTATCCCCGTCCCACGGCCGTTGCCAAGGTCACCGGCACGATCGACTATGGCGCCGACCTGGGGGTCAAGATGCCCCCCGGCACCCTCCGGCTGGCCCTGGTCCAGGCCAAGGTGTCACACGCCAATATCCGCGGCATCGACACCGCCGAAGCGGAGAAGATGCCGGGCGTCTTCAAGGTCGTCACCCACAAGGACGTCAAGGGCAAGAACCGCATCACCGGCCTCATCACCTTCCCCACCAACAAGGGCGACGGCTGGGACCGCCCCATCCTCTGCGATGAAAAGGTCTTCCAGTTCGGCGACGCCATCGCCATCGTGGCCGCCGACACCGAGGCCAACGCCAGGGCCGCGGCCGAGAGGGTCAAGGTGGATCTGGAGGAGCTGCCGGCCTACATGAGCGCGCCGGCCGCCATGGCCGAGGACGCCATCGAGATCCACCCTGGCACCCCCAACGTCTACTTCGAGCAGAAGATCGCCAAGGGCGGGGACACCGCTGCCCTGATGCAGTCGGCGACCCACGTGGTCGAGGGCGATTTCTACCTGCAGCGCCAGCCCCATCTCACCATGGAGCCCGACGTCGGCCTCGCCTATTTCGACGGCGAAGACCGCCTGTGCATCCACTCCAAGAGCATCGGGATCTTTCTCCACCACGCCATGATCTGTCCCGGTCTCGGCATCGAGCCGGAAAAGCTGAGGCTCGTCCAGAACCCCACGGGCGGGACCTTCGGCTACAAGTTCAGCCCCACCATGGAGGCCCTGCTGGGTGTGGCGGCCATGGCCACGGGCCGGTCCGTGACCCTCAAATACAATTACTTCCAGCACATCACCTACACCGGCAAGCGTTCGCCTTTCTTTATCAATCTCAAGTACGGGGCGGACAAGGACGGTAAAATAACGGCCATGGAAAGCGACTGGTCCGTGGACCACGGGCCCTATTCGGAGTTCGGCGACCTGCTCACCCTCCGCGGCGCCCAGTTCATCGGCGCGGGCTACGGCATCCCCAACATCCGGGGTCTGGGCCGCACGGTGTGCACCAACCACGCCTGGGGTTCGGCCTTCCGAGCCTACGGCTCCCCTCAAAGCTTCCTGGCATCCGAGAGCCTCATGGACGAACTGGCCGAGAAGATGGGCATGGACCCCCTCGAGCTGCGCTACAAGAACGTCTACCGGCCGGGGGACACCAGCCCCACCGGCCAGGAGCCGGAGGTCTTCAGCTTCCCGGAGATGTTCGACAAGCTGCGTCCCATCTACCAGGCCGCCCTCAAGAAGGCCGAGGCGGAGTCCACCCCGGATAAAAAGAAGGGGGTCGGGATTTCCCTCGGCATCTATGGGTGTGGTCTGGACGGCCCCGACGCCTCGGAAATCTCGGTTGAGCTGACGCCGGACGGCATAGTGCTGGGCTCCTCCTGGGAGGACCACGGCCAGGGGGCGGACATCGGCGCCCTGGGCACCGCCCACGAGGCCCTGCGGCCCCTGAAGCTCCCACCGGACCAGATCCACCTGGTCATGAACGACACCGGCGAAACCCCCAACAGCGGCCCCTCCGGCGGCAGTCGCCAGCAGGTGGTCACGGGCAACGCCATCAAGAACGGCTGCGAGATGCTGGTCAACGCCATGAAGAAGGGCGACGGCACCTTCCGCACCTACGAGGAGATGAAGGCCGAGAACATCCCGCTCAAGTACTCCGGCAAGTGGACCGCCAGCATGTGCACGCCCTGCGACGAGAACGCCCAGGGGTCCCCGTTCGCGGTTTACATGTACGGGGTCTTCATGGCCGAGGTGACGGTGGACAGCCAGACCGGCAAGACCGTGGTGGACAAGTACACGGTCATGGCCGACGTGGGAAAGATCAACAACAAGCTCGCGGTGGACGGTCAGATTTACGGCGGGGTCGCCCAGGGCATCGGTCTGGCCCTGACCGAGGACTTCGAGGACCTCAAGCAGCACACGAGCCTCGCGGCTTGCGGGATTCCCTACATCAAGGACATTCCGGACGCCATCGACATCCACTACTTCGAGAACCCGCGGCCCCATGGTCCCTTCGGTGCGGCCGGGGTCGGGGAGTTGCCCCTGACCTCCACCCATGTGGCGGTGCTGAACGCCATCAAAAACGCCACCGGGGTGCGCATCGCCCACCTGCCGGCCATGCCGGAGAAGGTTCTTCAGGGGTTGAAGGCCCTGTGATCAGGGTGGACCCGGCCCGGACGTCTGCGGGCCGGGGATCGGCACGCAATGAACCATAGCACAAGGCGGCGAACACCCGGGTTGCCCCGGCGTTCGCCGCCCCGTTTCCATCTCGGTTGTGGCGCCCCTTTTTACGGGTGACCGCCTCCGGGGGACGGACGGCACTGCTTCAAACCGGAGTCTTGGCGTCATGGACCAGCAGGAACTGAGGGCCCTCGAGCACCGCTGCATCCAGGAGGAGGCGCCGGAGTGCACCGCGGCCTGCCCCCTCCACCTGGACGGCCGGGCCTTTGTCGGCCACGTGGCCGACGGGCAATGGGCCGAAGCCTGGAAGGTGCTGCGCAGGACCATGCCGTTTCCCGGCATCCTCGGCCGGATCTGCGACGCGCCCTGCCGCCTGCGCTGCAAGCGGGGCGAGCGTGGGGATCCGATCCAAATCGGCGCCCTGGAACGGGCTTGCGTGGCGACCCCGCCCCCGCCCGTGCGCATCCAGCCGCTGCCCCGCAAGGGGAAGCGCGTGGCCGTGGTCGGGGCCGGCCTGAGCGGGCTCACCGCCGCTTGGGACCTGGCCCGCAAGGGGTACAGCGTTCAGATCTTTGAAACCGGGGCCAGGTTTGGGGACGCCCTCAGGGGACGCTTCGACGACCGCCTGGACGAAGCGGCCGCCGCCGAGGAGCTGGACCGCTTGACGGGCCTCGACGTCGCCGTGGCGGTGGCGGCGGACGTCGAGGCCCCCGGTTTCCTGGAAGCCTGCCGGTCGGATTTCGACGCGGTTTTCGTCGGTCTGGACGGCGTCCTGGGGCGCCACTGGGCCATCGACCGGAACGGGGAAGGGGAGATCGCGGTCGCCCCGGGGAGCCAGGCCACCGGCACGCCGGGGGTTTTCGCCGGGGGTCGGCCTGCCGCCGACGGCCCATCACCGGTGTGGCAGGCCGCCGAAGGCCGTTGGGGGGCCACCTCCATCGACCGTTTTCTCCAGAAGGTCTCGCCCACGGCCGGCCGGGAAAAGGACGGCCCCTACCGCACGCGGCTCTTCACCAGCCTGGAAGGAGTGGTGCCCCTGCCGGCGGTGGCCGCGGCCGACCCCCGGTCCGGCTATTCGGCCGCGGAGGCCGTCGCCGAGGCCGCCCGCTGCCTGCGCTGCGAGTGCCTGGAGTGCGTCAAGGTCTGCGCCTACCTAAAGCGCTTCGGCGCCTACCCCCGCAAATACGCCCGGGAGATCTACAACAACGAATCCATTGTGATGGGGGTCCGTCAGGCCAACAAGCTGGTCAACTCCTGCAGCCTGTGCGGCCTATGCGAACGCGTCTGCCCGGAGGATTTCGCCGTCCAGGATCTCTGCCTGGCCTCCCGCCGCAGCATGGTGCGGCGCGGCAAGATGCCCCCTTCCGCCCACGAGTTCGCCCTCCAGGATATGCGCTTCAGCCTGGGCGACCGCTTTCACCTCGCCCGCCACGCCCCCGGTCACGCGGAGAGCGTGCGGGCCTTCTTCCCGGGCTGCCAGCTCTGCGCCTCGTCGCCGGACACGGTGGAGCGGCTCTATGATCACCTGACGGATTCCTTCCCGGAGGGCATTGGGCTGATGCTGGGCTGCTGCGGTGCGCCCGCCTTCTGGGCCGGCCAGCAGGCGGTCTTCGACGAGGTCTGCGGCCGGATCCTGGAGGACTGGGAGCGGCTGGGGCGGCCCGAACTGATCCTCGCCTGCGCCACTTGCTACCGGGTGTTTTCCCAGCAGCTGCCCCAGATTCCGGCCATCTCGCTCTGGCAGCTCCTGGCGGTCGGCGACCTGCCGGCGGGGGCTGCCGGGGAGGGGATCGGCCCGCTGGCCGTCCACGACCCCTGCACGACGCGACCCTTCCCCGGGATCCAGGAGGCGGTGCGCCGGCTCCTCTTACGGCTGGAAGTGCCCATGGCGGAACTCCCCCTCTCCCGGGACAGGACCGAGTGCTGCGGGTTCGGGGGGCTGATGCAGAACGCCAACCCCGATCTGGCCCGGGAGGTCGCGTCCCGGCGGGCCCGGGTGAGCGATCTGGACTACCTGGCATACTGCGCCATGTGCCGGGACAGTCTGGCGGCCGTGGGCAAGCGGGCGCTGCACCTGCTGGACATCCTGTTCCCGCCGCCGGCGGGGACTGACCCGGCGGAGAGGCTCCGGCCGGGGTATTCGGAGCGGCTGGAAAACCGGGAGCGCCTCCGGCGGTCCCTGCTGAAGCGCCTTTGGCGCGAGGACGCCATCACCATGCAACCCCACGACGCGATTCGGCTGGTCGTCGCCCCCGAGGTCCGGGAGGTCCTGGAACGGCGGCGTATCCTGGACGAGGACCTCAAGCGGGTGATCCACGCCGCGGAAACCGGCGGGAACCGGCTGGTCCACCCTCATAGCGGGCGCCACAAGGCCGTTTTCAGGCCCTATCGCACCGCCGTCTGGGTGGACTACACGCCCTCCCCCGAGGGTTTCGTGATCCACGGGGCCTACAGCCACCGCATGGAGATCGTCGGAGGACCTCGGAAATGAAGGTCGAGACCGTTCGCCCGGAGGACCTGGAGTGGATCTGCCGCAAATGCGACCGGCCGCTGCAACCCGGAACAGTCACCGTCTCCTACATGGGCAACGAGTTCACCGCGGAGCTGCCGGTCTGTCCGGGCTGCGGCTTCGTCCTGGTGTCGGAAGCTGTTGCCCTGGGGAAGATGGCCGAAGTCGAACAGATCCTGGAAGACAAATGACGAACGGCCCGACGCCTTTACCCCTCTACGAATCCCGGGCCTTCCAGGAGGTGGTGGGACCGGCCCTGCGGCCGGGTGGCCTGGACCTCACCCGCCGGGGGCTGGCCTTCTGCGGCCTGCCGGAAGGGGCCCGGGTGCTCGACGTCGGCTGCGGCAGGGGGGAAACGGTTCGCCTCCTGCGGGAGGCGTTCCGGCTGGAGGCCGTCGGTCTCGACGGTTCGGACCGCATGCTCGCCGGGGCCCGGGAGGAGACCCCCGGGCTGCCCCTGGTCCGGGGCGAGGCGGCATGCCTGCCCTTCCGCGACCGGTCACTCTCGGCGGTCGTCTGCGAGTGCGTCCTTTCCCTGGTGGCGGATCCCGGCGCGGCCTGGCGTGAACTGGCGCGCGTGCTCGCCCCGGGTGGGTTCCTGATCCTCGCCGACCTTTATCTGCGCACCTCCGGCCATTCCCGGAGGCCGGGGTCCCAGTCCGGGGCCTGCTGCCTCCAAGGGGCCGGTACCCGGAGCGCGCTGGTGGACCATCTCCGGCAGCACGGGTTTTCCCCCGTCGCCTGGGAGGACCACACGGCGTTCCTGAAACACCTGGCGGCCCGGCTGGTGTTCGCCGGATGGCCGCTGGCATCTCTTTGGGGGGGCCACGGGGCCTGCGCGGCCGCAGCGGACCCCTCGGCGATCCGAAGGGCCCGGCCCGGGTATTTCCTCGCCGTGGCCCGCAAGCGAGGCGCAACATGTTAAGCGACGTTTCCCTGCGCATTCTCCAGCTTTCGGCCCAGGGCTACGGGTGCAGCCAGGTGCTGATGCAGCTCGCCCTGGAGGCCAGGGGCGAGGACAACCCCGGCCTGGTCCGCGCCATGGCCGGCCTGGAATACGGCTGCGGCGGTGGCCGGGCCACCTGTGGCGCCCTGACCGCCGCTTGCTGTGTCCTGGCACTCTATGCCGGAGGGGGAGGAGCGGCCGGTGCCAGCGAACGGCTGCCCCTCATGCTCCAAGCCCTTTCCGACTGGTTCGAAGAGCGGGCGGGCGGCCCCCATGGCGGGATCTCCTGCGAGGCCGTCGTGGGGCAGGAGGGTCCGGCGGCCGCCCGCCAGCGATGCGGGGCCATCGTGGCCAACACCCATGCCCGTCTGCTGGAGATCCTGGTGGCCAACGGCTTCGATCCCGCGGGCGGCTCCCTGGACCCATGAGCATGGCGCGAAGCACCACCGAAAGCCTTTGCCCGGTCTGCCTGCGCCGCCTGACGGCGGAGAGAATCCCTAGCGGCGACGCGGTCGAACTGGTCAAGACCTGCCCGGATCACGGGACGTTCCGGGCCGTGGTCTGGAAGGGCCGACCGGGCCTGGAGGCCTGGCGCCGGCCCAAGACGCCGGCGCCCATCCGGCCGGAGCTCAAGCCTTCCTCCCGGGGGTGTCCCTTCGACTGCGGGCTGTGCCGCGAGCACCGGCAGCGCACCTGCACCGTGCTTCTGGAGGTCACCCGCCGCTGCAACCTGTGCTGCCCGGTCTGCTTTGCGGACGCCGGGGCGTCGGATCGGGCGGACCCCCACTTGGACGAGATCCGGGGGTGGTTCGCCGCTGTCCGCGGGATGGCCGCCGGCAGCAACATCCAGCTTTCCGGAGGTGAGCCCACCCTGCGGGACGACCTGCCCGAGATCGTGGCCGCCGGCCGGGAGGCAGGCTTTGGATTCATCCAGCTCAACACCAACGGCATCCGCCTGGCCAAGGAGGACCGGTTTGTGGCGGCCCTCAAGCACGCCGGGCTCGCCAGCGTCTTTCTCCAGTACGATGGTACCGACGACGCGGTGCACCTGGCCCTGCGGGGAAGGGCCCTGGCCGTGGTGAAACAGCGGGCGGTGGCGGCCTGCGGGCGTCACGGCATCGGGGTCGTGCTGGTGCCCACCCTGGTGCCCGGCATCAACACCCGCGGCGTGGGTGAGCTCCTGAAGGCGGCGGTCCGGATGGCCCCGCTGGTGCGGGGGGTCCACTTCCAGCCCGTGGCCTATTTCGGCCGCCATCCCCGGTCCCCTGGCGGCGGGCCGCGGATCACCCTGCCGGAGCTGATGGCGGCCATCGAAGACCAGACCGCCGGCATGTTCCACGCGTCGGAGTTCCGGCCCCCGGGTTGCGAGCACGCCTGGTGCTCGTTTCACGCCCAGTACCTCGCCCTGCCCGACGGCGGGGTCCGCTGGCTCAAGCCCTCCGAGGCGCCCCGGGGCTGCTGCGCGCCGATTGCGGCCGAAACCGGGGCCCTGCGCACCATGGCCCACGTCGCCCGGCAGTGGGCGGCCCCGGCCGGTCTGCAGCCTTCGGGGGCGCCGGAAACACCGGCAAGCGGCCCGATGTCCCTGGAAGCGTTTCTCGACCGGGCCCGCAGCCACACCTTCAGCGTGTCGGCCATGGCCTTTCAGGACGTTTGGACCCTGGACCTGGAACGGCTGCGGGAGTGCTGCATTCACGTGCTGGACCCCCGCCACGGGCTGGTCCCTTTCTGCGCCTACAATGTTACCGCCACGGGCGGGAGAGCCCTGTACCGCAGATGAGACCCCTTCGGAAGACGCCCCTGGAGGACTGGATCCAGCGTCGCACCGACCTCGAACCGGGCGCTTCCTTCACGCGGGAGGCGCTTTTGCGGTATCAACTGGCGGCCCTCCGGCAAAGCCTGACCCATGCGGCCGCCAGCAGCCCGTTCTATCGCCGCCGGTTTTCCGGACGCCCCGTCTTTCCCCCGCAGGACCTCCAAGGGTTCGCCGCGCTGCCCTTCACCGCCATGGCCGACCTGGCTGCGGACCCCTTGGACTTTCTGGCCGTGTCCCAGTCGGCGGTGGCCCGGGTGGTGACCCTCCGGTCGTCGGGGACCAGCGGTCCGCCGAAGCGTCTGTTTTTCAGCTCGGCAGACCTCGAAAGGACGGTGGACTTCTTCCACCACGGCATGTCGACCCTGGTGGCACCCGGGCAAAGGGTGCTCATTTTGATGCCCGGGGGACAGCCGGGCAGCGTGGGGCAGCTGCTCGTCGCGGGCCTGGACCGGTTGGGGGCGGCCGGGATGCTGCACGGCCCGGTTCGTGATCCCGGGGCCGCCGTCGATGCGGTTTTGACCCATCGCCCGGACTGCCTGGTGGGGATTCCCGTGCAGGTTCTCGCCATGGCGCGACACCCCAGGGGGGCCGGAATTCCCCGGGGGCTCGTACGCACCGTACTTTTGAGCACGGACTACGTGCCCGAGGCGCTTGTCGCGGTCCTCGAGGAAACCTGGGGGTGCCGGGTTTTCCAGCATTATGGTATGACCGAGATGGGGTACGGCGGCGGGGTAGCCTGCGAGGCCCGCGACGGCTACCACCTGCGGGAGGCCGACCTCTTTGTGGAGGTGGTGGACCCGGAGACCGGCCGGGGGGTCCCGGATGGAGTTTCCGGGGAGGTCGTCTTCACGACCCTGACCGTGTGCGCCATGCCCCTGATCCGCTACCGCACCGGCGACCTGGCCCGCTTCCTGCCGGAGCCCTGCCCCTGCGGCAGCCGGCTCCGCCGGCTGGGCAAGATCGCGGGGCGTCGGGCGAACGGCGCGGCCATCGGCCAGTCCATCCGGCTGACCATGGCGGCTCTGGACGAGGCGCTTTTCACACTGCCCGGGGTGATCGATTTTCAAGCGGAGCTGGTCCCTGGGGAAGGGCCCCCGGGGCTGCGGTTGACGGTCCAGTGCGCCTCCGGCGTGGGTAACTTAGAGGGGAGCGACATCCGCGACGCCCTGGCACGCGTGCCGGCGGTCCGGGAGGCGCTGGGCCGGGGGCTGCTGACCATCGAAGCGGTTCGCTTGGGGACCCCCAAAGAGGCCTCGAGCGGGGCCGCCAAACGCATCATTGTCGACAGAAGACAGGAGGGCGCGGCACCATGAATTCTATTCCGCAAACGGCCGCCCGGCTGCTGGATGAGGGGCGGGCTTTCGTGTTGGCCACCATCGTGAGCCGCCAGGGGTCCGCCCCCAGGAC
>JBAPYE010000293.1:0-3429 GCA_049284575.1 Desulfobacterales bacterium | reverse complement strand
GGGTGGATGCGGCGCGCCGGCAGCTGGCTGAGGCGACGGCGCCTTTTGACCACATCGACGCCTGCCGGGTGGTCGCCGGTGACCCGGTTGAAACGCTGATCGCCTTCAGCCGCAGCGCCGCGGTCGATCTGGTTGTGGCGGCCAGCCACGGGCTTTCCGGGATTCGGCGGGTGCTACTGGGCACGGTGGTCGAACGGTTGGCGCGGCAGTTGGAAGGGCCCCTGCTGGTGGTGCGGGTGCCGCCAGGCCGTCCCCCCGACCGGCCTGGATTCAGAAAGATCGTGGTTGCCTGCGATTTTTCGAACGCGCCCTGCGAAGCCCTCGGGACTGCCGCCGCCGTGGCCCGACGCTGCGGGGCGCGCCTTTTCCTCCTGAATGCCATGGTGTTGCCGGTGATGGCCGATCTGCTCGACCCGACCGATGGGCCCTACGGCGAAGTCCAGGCGGAGCTTGAGAGGCGGGTGCGCGGGCGCCTGGGCAAGATGATGACGGCCGAAGGGGTTGACCTGGGGGCTGCGCGCATCGACCTGCGCCACGGGCCGGCCCCGGAAATCCTGCCGGATTATATCCGCGAAGTGCAGGCGGACCTGGCGGTCGTGGGCGTTCGAGCCCGCCGACGGTTCAAGAAGTTTATTGTCGGGTCGACGACCGAGGCGGTCCTGCGGCATGCCCCGTGCGCCATTCTGACGGTGCCGCACGCGGTGGCTGCCGGAGTAGAAATCAGCGCGCTCTGAGGGATGCGGATGGCAGCGAGCCCAAAGCCTACCGGGTTGGTCATGGACCCCCGCTTTCTGGCGCACGATACCGGGGACGGGCATCCCGAAAACGCCAGCCGGTTGCAAGGGGTTTACGACATGTTGAACAGCGGCCCCCTCCTGCCCGACTGTTGCCTGGTAAAACCGCGTCCCTGCCCGCAGGAGACGCTTGGGCTAGTCCACACCGCGGGATACATCCGAAAAATTGCCGCCACCGCGCGCCAGCCGTTTTCATCCGTGGCGGCGGATATGCCGGTTTCCGCGAAGTCCTATCTGGCGGCGCGCCTAGCCGTGGGCGGGCTGCTGCAGGCGGTTTGCGACGTTTGGCAGGGGCGCCTGGTCAATGCCTTCGCCCTGGTCCGGCCGCCGGGGCACCACGCTGAAGCCGCCCGCGCCATGGGCTACTGTCTGTTCAACAACGTGGCCATCGCGGCCATGTTTGCCCGCCGTGAGCTGGGCGCCCGGCGCGTGCTGATTGTGGACTGGGATGTTCATCACGGCAACGGCACTCAGCACGCCTTCGAGCGCGATCCCAGCGTGCTTTTCTTCTCCTCGCACCAACACCCCCATTTCCCGGGAACGGGTTTTTTTACCGAAACCGGACTCGGGCCGGGCGAAGGCTACACCGTCAATCTGCCGCTTTCCAAGGGGTACGGGGACAGCGAATTCGCGGCCCTGTACCATCGCTTACTGCTGCCGATCGCACTGGAATTTCAGCCGGACCTGATTCTGGTTTCGGCCGGGTTCGACCTCCACCCGCGTGACCCGCTGGGCGGGATGCACGTCACGCCCGACGGGTTCGCGGCGCTCACGCGGATTTTAATGGAAATCGCCGATCAGTGCTGCCGCGGCAAGCTTGTTCTGGCTCTGGAGGGAGGCTACCGCAAGGACGCCCTGGAGGATTCGATCCGGGCGGTGGTGGCCGAATTGTCCGGTCGCCGGCGGACGGATTTTCGTGCGCTGCTGTCGCAGGCCGACCCCAAAAAGGTCGGCTATGTCAGCCAGCGCTGCACGATGGTGCACAAACGCTTCTGGAAGTGCTTTTCATCCTGAACCTCGGCGGCCGGGCATCCCTCGCCGGTTGTAAGCGCTCCGGGGCTGGAGGAGGTCAGATGAACCATATCAGCATCATGGAGTCGTCGGTGGCCAAATGGAACCGGATCCTTGCCGGTGAGCAGTCCGACGGCGGGGTGCTGGACTGCCCCCCCTGTCGGATCTACTACATGCTGGTCTGCATCGGCTGCCCCATAGCGGCCTACACGGGCCACAAGTTTTGCAAGGGATCGCCTTACCCGGCCTGGTTTCACCACCAGAATGAGGTGCATGGCTTCATGCGGCGCAAGATCTACTGCGACGAGTGCCGACGTCTGGCGACGGAGATGCGTGATTTCATGATCGAAATCGTCGAAGACTTGAAAGCCCGCAAAGCCGCGCGTGAGCAAGGACTCGACGTGACCCCGGATGAGGGTGATGGGGGGTGATGGCGGGGGGTGTGGGGTATTGATTCATGGGTAGCGACCTGATGGGCGCCCTGGCCGCCCTCGGCGGCGTGGCCGAAATCGCCTTTTTCGCTTTGGCCGGTCTGGCACTTTTTAGACGCTGGGGCTTTACCCTGGCCGAGGCGGCGGCCTTGGCCACGCTGCTGCCGGCCATGCTGGTTTCTTTTCTGCTGCAGGTCGGATTTCTGGCCGGGGCTCTCGATCAAGTCCGCTACGTCCTGGCCTTTGCCGGGGTGGCGGCGGCGGTCTGCACCTGGCGCGAGCGGCGGGTGATCGGGGGGCTATTGCGGCAAGCGCTGCGCTTCGGCCGCGACCATCCGCTGGCCACGGGTGGCCTTGTCCTGGCGCTGGGCCTGCTGTTGCTGGCCGCCCTCGCGCCGTCGCCGGCGCCCACGACTGCCGGCTGGGACCCCGCTGCATGGGGCGTCTGTCGTCTTGTGGAATCTGGCCCGCTGGGGGCATTCCCCAGTCGGGACCAGGCCCTGGCGCCGCTCAACGCCCTTATCCTGGACCCGGTGATTGCAGGCCGCGCCGTCGGTTCCGCAACGGGGCTTTTCGCCTGGTCGGCGTACCTGTCCATCTGCTTTACCACCTATGCCTTATCCCGGCGCTACGCCTGGCCTCCCACCGCGATTAGCGTGACCCTGGTGGTCGCCAGCATGCCCCGCCTGGTGTTTCAGGCGGTTTCAAACGGTGCTGAAATCATTCCGGCGGCCGCTGCGGCGGCCTTTATCCTGCTGCTCTACCGGACCGTTGAACGCCCCGACCCGAGAGATCTCCTGCGGTTGCTGCTGACGCTGGCGTTCAGCATCTCCGGCGGCCGGATGTGCCTGGTGTTTCCGGCCGTCGGTCTTGGCCTGGGTGGGGTGGTCCTCTTTCGTCGGCACGGTGGCCGGATCTGGTGGGATTTGCTGCGTGAGGCACCGCGTGCAGGACTGGCGGTCTTAATCCCGCTTTTAATTTTTTCACAGACCTGGCTCTTTGGCGTCAACATCCTGGCCGGGAAAAACTGGGCAGGGTCGCCGCCCGGCGCCGAGTGGGCCTACAATGCCGACGGGCCGGCCGGCTTTGCCGGCAATCTTGTGCGCTACGGCTTGCAGGCGCTCGACCTGACGCCGCCCGTGGAACGTGTGGCGGCCCGGGTGTTCGGCATCGACTGGGGGGCCGGCCTGCAG
>JBAPYE010000292.1:0-1751 GCA_049284575.1 Desulfobacterales bacterium | reverse complement strand
GCGGCAGGCGCTGCAGCCGGCCAGGTGGTCGTCCAGGGCGGGGTGCTCGGCGGGCGCCAGTTCGCCGTGAACCGCGGCCCACAGGAGTTCCTGATAGTGGGTGCAGGTTTTCATGGTCTTTTTCTCCTCCGTGACGTCGGATGTCATCTTTCGGCGTAGGCCGCCAGGGCCGTGCGCAAGGCGCGCGTGGCGCGAAACAGGTGGCTCTTGACGGTCCCCTCGGCCGTCCCCATGATGCGTGCGATATCCCGCAGGCTCATCTCCTCCTGGACCTTGAGCTGGAACACCAGCCGCTGCCGGGGCGGCAGAGTTTTGAGGGCGGCCCGCAGGTCCCGCTGCATTTCGCGGGCGCTCAGGGTCTGTAGGGGGTCATGGGAGCCGTTGTCGGCGGCGTTTGCCACCGGATCCTCTGGGGGGCCGTCCCCCTCCCGGCGGCGTCCCCCGAAGTTCATCAGCCACCGCCAACGCTGCCGCCGCTTGCGTCCGTCGAGACAGGTGTTGATGACGATCCGGTAAAACCAGGTGTAGAAGCGCGAGCCGCCCTTGAATCCGGAGAGGCTGCGAAACGCCTTGAGAAAGGCCTCCTGGGAGAGGTCGCGGGCCTCCTCGGGGTCTCCGTCGCACATGCCGAAGGCGATGCGGTAGACTTTCTCCTGGTAGCGGCGCACCAGTTCGTCGCTCGCCCGGGGATCGTTGCAGCTTGCCCGTGCTGCCAGGGCCTCATCCGTCCAGGACGATACGGCCCCGCCCGCCGTACGGGCGTCCTCCCGCAAGGGCTGTGCAGCGGTCAATTTGTCGCACACCATCCCCACCTGTCAGCGTCCCTTTCCCACACCGGCCCGGCCCGCGTTCCCTTGCGGCCGGGTCGAAGATGTCCCGTATACCACGGCGGCCCAGGGCCCGGCAAGCAGCGCCGGGCCGCCGCGGCGGGTGTCAGCGACGGCCCCAGACGCTGCCGCCGAACGAAAATCCCGGCTGCCAGCTCGGGGCCTGGAACCGGTGAAAGCCGGCTGCGGGTCCTCTACGGTAGGTGTGTGTCCACGGGTGGGCCGGACCGTGGAAGCGGCCTTGATCCCATCGGCTATTCCTGTGGGATCTGTAATCCCTGCGCCAGTTGTTTTGGTACTGGTTGATGTGCCGGCCGGCCCGGTTCTGCATGCGGTTGAGACGTCCAGCCTCCAGGCGGTTGAGGTGGCCGTCGGAGAGCGCCCGGTGCCGGTAATCCCGAATCCGGTGTTGCTCGCGGTTCAGCCGGCCGTATTCGTGCGGGGTGATATTGCCGCTGCGAACACCGCTGTAAATCTCCCGTTGCTGGTTGAAGTGGCGGCTCTGAAGGGGGCCGCCGGCCCAGGCCAGGGTGCCCAGCAGAAAAACCAGACCAATGGTCAGAAAACCGATTTTGATGGCATTGGATTTCATAGCGTCCCTCCTTTTGGTTGCGGTTTTGTCCCTTTAGACGCAGCACGAATCAAAAAGTTTACCTGCAGGCGCAAAAAAAAAGGCCCGCAAACCGACCGCTCTGGCAGCGGGGTGCGCGAGATGCTATGAAACTGAAAAGGCCGCTCAAACAAGATGGCCGCCCTGGCCCGGCTTCAGAGCCCATGGGAGCACCTTCGGCAGCGGGTTTTCAACGGGCGGGAAGGGGCTTACAGCGTCCACATTGCAAGGAGGAGGATCATGATCACATACAACGGCATCAACCACCTGGCCCTGGCCACGGGGGACATGGATGGGACCATCCGCTTCTGGCG
>JBAPYE010000291.1:0-7204 GCA_049284575.1 Desulfobacterales bacterium | reverse complement strand
GCCACCCACAGCCCGGCGGTCAGGCCGCTGAGGAGCAGATGCAGTCCATGCGGCGGCGCGCGCCTCAGGATGACGACATCTTCACGACAGCAGCGGCAGAAACCGATCGCCCGGGTGAATTTCATTTCAACCCCCCCTTTTTATGACCTGCTCGGCAGGCGTTGCCTGCCCCCGTCCTCGGCCAAGGCTCAGAAGGTAAATATTACTTTCAGTTTACACTGCCGAGCTGGTCGGAATCAAGCAGAAATGTCGCGGCAGAGGCGCTTTGGGTTTCAGGTGTCGGGGCTTTCGCCGAAAAACTCCAGCGCGCGGTATCGCAGGTCAGGGTCGTCGTAGTCGAGAAATTTGCCGCTCCAGCCCGAAGGGGCTTGCAGCGCCAGCCAGGCGATCGCCCGGGCGGGTATCCGCGGCGGCTCCAACCGCCCTTCGGCTTTCAGGCGGCGGTAGAAGGCGGCCTGTTCGGCCGGCATAACCCTTGGGCCTTGGCGGCGGATCAAGGCCTGCATGGCGGTGTCCACGACGCCGGGGCGGACGGCCACGGACGTGACATCGGGTTCCTCCGCCGCCAGCACGCGCGTGAAGTGATTCAAAGCGGCCTTGGAGGCGCAGTAGGCCCCTGCCGCCGGCAGGGCCCGCGTGGCCGCGCCGCTGCTGACATTGACAATCCGCCCCTGCCGTGTGCGAAGGGCGGGGAGTGCGGCGCGGCTGAGATAAAAGGGCCCTAAAAGGTTCACCGCCAGGGCGCGCTGCCAAGCCTCCGGTGCGGCGTTGGCCGTAAACGCCACCGGTTCGAAGGTGCCGGCATTGTTGACCAGAGCGTCCATGCGGCCGAAGGTGGCATGGGCGCGGGACACGGCCCGGGCGCAGAAATCCGCGGATGCGATATCGCCCGCCAGAACCAGCGGCGTGCCGCCCAGCCGGGTGATCTCACCGCCCAGGGCGTCCAGTTTTTCGGTCGAGCGGGCCACCATCGCCACCCCGCACCCCACGGCTGCCAGCCAGCGGGCCACGGCCGCTCCGATACCTCGGGAGGCCCCGGTTACGAGTACGACGCGACGCTCGAACATGACAGTCTCCTTGAATGCCGGAAAGGGGAAGATCTGGAAACTATAGCGGGAGTGTGGTAGCCATATCAAAATCTTAAGAATTGCACCGTGCTCCGTCAAATTTCCCGGCGGCAAGCAGGCCTTCAGGGTTTACAGGAGAGAGTGGCATGTTGCGAAAAAGCGTGTGGCTGGTGGTGTGGTTTCTATCCGTGGCGGCTTGCGCCGAGCCGGATCTGGGGCTGAGCATTCGATATGAGCGGGTCAACGGTCTGACCCCGGGGGACCGGGTGCTGATGGACCGCAGCGAGATCGGAAGGGTGACCGCCGTCGCCTATTCCAAGGACGGCGATTATCAGGTGAAAGTAGCTATACGGCCTGAATTCCGGCCGGCGGCGACGGAAAATGCGCGCTTTTTCATCATTGCCGACCCGGCAGCCCAAGAGCGCCGGGCCATTGAACTCCTGCAGGTCCGGCCGGGCGGCACCCCCCTGGTCGACGGAACCACGGTGACCGGGGCCACCCCCTATTCGGCGCGCCTGGAACAGTTTCTGGCCGGTGTGGAGCAGAACGCTCAGGAATTGCAGGCACATATAAAGGCCTTTGGCGAGGAGCTGCGCCGGATTCCCGAAAGCGAGGCCGTTCGTAAACTGGAACAGCAGGTCACCGACCTTGTCGCCCAACTGCAGCAGCAGGGCCGCGAGGCCCGTGAAAAGCTGCTCAAGGAGGTGCTGCCACGTCTTGAGGAGGAGGTCGAAAAGCTCCGCAGGCGGCTGCAGGATCTGGGGCGCGAGGATGAACTCAAGCCGCTCGAGCGGGAGTGGGAGAAGCTCCGCGAGATTCAGTCATCCACCTGAGGCCCGCACTTCCCGGGGGGCATTTCCCCACCGGACGCGGTGCTACCTGCGGCAGAAAAAATGGCGGTTGAACGGATCGTGGTCCATGGGGACCACCGTCACCTGCTCAAATCCTGCCGCCGCCAGCATTTCCAGCGCTTTTTGCCGCCCCCACATCATCCCCAGGCCGGCACCGCCGTCCGCAAGCCCCACCGGCATACAGTGCATCAGACTGACCGTGTAAAGGAACGGCCCCATGGGATGCTCGAGGTTTTGGGCCGGCTCGGTTTCCGCGGCAATATCGATCATGGAAAAGACGCCGCCGGGGGCGAGGAGGTGATGCGCCCCCCGCAGGGTTTCCAGAGGGCGGGTCTGATCGTGGATGGCGTCAAAGGCCAGCACATAGTCGCAGGTCTCCCGCAGGGCCTCATCTTCGCAGAGCCGGGCGGCATCACGGACCTCGAAGGTGAGGTTCTCCAGGCCCTCAGCGGCGGCGGCTTGGAATGCCGTCTCGATGGCTGCCGGTGAAATATCCAACCCCACAAACCGGCTGCGGGGATAAGCGCGGGCCATCAGGCGTGCGGCCAGACCCTCGCCGCAGCCCAGGTCGCACACCCGCATCCCCTGCTGCAGCCGGGCCACCAGCCGGCCGTCGTCCACCGACGGCAGAAAACGGTCCACCAGGACGTCCCGATGTTTGGCGTCCGAGAGCTCCGTCATGAACGCCTGAAATTCGGGATAGCGGTCGTAGGGGATTCCATCGCCGCTCTTAAACCCGGCCATCACCGGTTCCAGGGCGCAGGTGGTCAGCAGCGGGATTTCCTGGGTGTAAACGGCCAGGTTGCGGTTTCCCGACGCCCGCGTCAGAAAGGCCGCGTGCGCCGCCGGCAGGCGGTACAGACTGCCGCCGCGGTCTGAAGCGGTCAACTCGACAATGCCGCCGGTTGCCATGACGCTCAGCCATTCGCGTACATATCGATGATGCAGCCCGGCGTTTGCGGCAATCACCGCCGCCGGCTGCGGGTGCTCCAAGCCCGCCAAAACATCAAACAGCCCGGTGCGGTAGCCGATCGCCATGGCCAGATTGAGCGCACCACCGTTCAAGATGGCGACCATTTTTTCAGAAAACGCCGCCTTTTCAGTCTCTTCTGCTATCGGATTGCCTGCCACCCAGAGTCGTCCCTTTCAGCGTGTGATTGTGGCTCCGCTGTGATCGCGGAAGGCCATATCTGCCTCTTTTGACCCAAAAAATCAAGCCCATTTCCGCGGGGCAAAAAGGCCCCGCATCGATCTTGGCGGGGTTTCAATTCTCGCCAAGTTCGCGACCGGCCCATCTCAAGGAAAGATTTGGCGGGGTCGATAAAACCACTGAATATTCCTGGCAGCATCGCATTTCGATTAGAAGGAGACTGTATGAACATCAGCGCCATCGCCGAAGATCTGGGCCTGGATGAGGAAGATTATCTGGAGCTGCTCGACCTGTTTGTTGAAACCAGCCGGGGCGACCTGGAAAAGCTGGCTGACGCCATTGCGGCCGGGGATCCGCAGCAGGGCACGTTTGCCGCCCACTCCCTCAAGGGGGCGGCTGGCAATATCGGTCTGGTGGAATTTTCCAACACCGCCCGCTGTATCGAAGACGCCACCCGCCGGGGCAGCTTTGAGGGTGTGGCCGAAGCGGCCCAGGTATTGCGCGACGGTCTGGAGCGGCTTGCCCGGGATCGTGTTTGAAGTTCAAAACCGCCCCTTCCCCTTTTTTGAAATCCGAAAAAAAATAATGGAATCAGACCTTTTCAACCGCATCAATGCATCCCTCGAGGACATTTCACTGCAGGTTGTGACCCTTGAGCCGGACGACATTCCAGCCATGGGGGTTCTGCTCAACGCCATCACGCTGCTGGCGGAAAACACCGCGGCGCTTCAAGATCCCGTTTTCCCGCAGGTCACCGCCGGGGTGAAGGGCTACTGTGAAAAGCTCGTCTTGGGCGAGGCGGTCGAAATGGCGCCGCTGGAAAAAGGCATCTGCGCGCTGCAGTCCCATTTCCGGTCGCTGGCGAGTGATTCACCCCAGGGCACCGACCCGTCCGAGGTGCTGGCGCTTCTGGGTGCGGCCGCCGCTGCACCGGCGGCAGCGGGCGATTCTGAAGCGGCCCTTGCCGAGCCGGTCTGTCCGGAACCGGGCAAGAGTCGGCTGAGCGCAGAGGACCTCCAGATTCTCTCCGATTTTACAGTGGAGTCCATGGAAAACCTCGACACCATCGAACTCAGCCTGATGGCGCTCGAACAGGACCCCGAAGATATCGGCACCATCAACGCGATTTTCAGACCTTTTCACACCATTAAAGGGGTTTCCGGCTTTCTCAACCTGCACACCATCAACCGCCTGGCCCATAGCACCGAAAACCTGCTGGACAGCGCCCGCAAAGGCGATTTCGTCATCCACAACGAGATCATCGACATCATTCTCGAATCCGTCGACACCCTTAAAAAGCTCATCGGCAACGTCAAGGAGAACCTCTGCAGCGGTATCGCCGACCTGGAGGGGGGGCTCGATGTGGGTCCCCTGATCGGCCGGATCGAAGGCCTCAATGCGCATGCGACCAGCGGGACTGCCAAACCGCTTGGCGAAATTCTGGTTGCCAGCGGCGCCATCAAAAAGACCCATGTCGCGCACGCGCTGGAAAAACAGAAAAGCGCGCCCGGCATGAAGCTCGGTGAAATCCTGATGGACGAGGGGGTGGTGGGCCCCCGCGAGGTTATCTCCGCCCTCCAGCAGCAGAAAAAGGAAAAACGGCTGGTCGAACTGCAGGTCAAGGTCGACACCCACAAGCTGGACAACCTCGTCGACCTCACCGGTGAACTGGTCATCTCGCAATCCATGCTGCGGCAGAACTATCAGCTTCTCGGCTTGAGCGACCACGCTTTCGACAAGAACCTCAACCAGCTTTCACAGATCGTCTCCGGGCTTCAGAAGATCTCCATGTCCATGCGCATGGTGCCGATCAAGAGCACCTTTCAGAAAATGGTTCGGCTCGTGCGCGACCTGTCGCGCAGTTCCGGCAAAAAAGTCGACCTTAAAATGTCGGGTGAAGACACCGAGATCGACCGCAATGTGGTCGACGAACTCTATGAACCGCTGGTGCACATGATCCGCAACGCAGCCGACCATGGGCTGGAAAGCCCCGCGGAGCGGCGTGCGTCCGGCAAGGATGAAACCGGTACGATTGCACTGCGGGCCTACCACCAGGGCGGCAGTATCATCATCGAGATCGAAGACGACGGCCAAGGCCTCGACACCCGGCGGATTTTAAAAAAAGCGCTGACCCTCAACCTGATAGCCCCCGATGCCAACCTTAGCCAACCCGAGATTTTCGAACTTATCTTTCACCCGGGTTTCTCCACCGCCCAGGCCGTCACGGCCGTCTCCGGTCGCGGGGTGGGAATGGACGTGGTCAAAAAAGGGATCGAAAAACTGCGCGGGCATGTCGAGATCCGTTCGGTCGCGGGTCGCGGCACCACCGTCGTGATCAGTCTGCCGCTGACGCTGGCGATCATCGACGGCATGGTGGTGCGGGTGGGCAGGGAACGATACATTCTGCCGACCATGGCCATTGTGGAATCCTTCCGGCCCAAAAAGGAGGACTGCTTCACGGTGGAAGGTAAGGGGGAGATCATATTGTCCCGCAATCAATTGATTCCCCTGATCCGTCTGGGTGACGTCTTCCAAGTGGAAAGCGAAGCCCGCTATCCCTGGGACGGGCTGGTGGTGGCGGTGGAGCATAAGAACGAGCGAAAAGCGCTGCTGCTGGACGAACTGGTCGGAAAGGAGGAGGTGGTCATCAAGAACCTCGGCGGCTATCTTAAAAACGTCAAAGGTCTGGCCGGCGGCGCCATTATGGGGGACGGCAAAGTGGGCTTGATTCTGGATATGGCAGGGCTTTTTGAAATCGCCCTGCAATAGCGGCCTGAAGGCCTCTGCCCGATTTGGCTTCGGACCTCTGCCGACGGCCCGGACAGGGCGCTGCAGCCGGGGCCCAACTTGGATGCAAGGGGTAAGGCCGTGAATATCATCGTTGGGGTTTCTGACATGAAGGTCAGCGGTGCGTCGGATGCCGTGGTGGTGACCTATTCCCTCGGCTCGTGCATCGGGGTCAGCATCTACGATCCGGTGGTCAAGGTCGGGGGAATTCTCCACTACATGCTGCCCGATTCCAGCCTGGACAAGATCAAGGCCCAAAAAAACCCCTTCATGTTCGCCGACACCGGCATCCCGACCTTTTTCAAGGAAACCTACAAACTGGGGGCCAGACGCCAACGGATGAAAATCATCGTCGCCGGCGGCGCCCAGATTCTGGATCAGAAAGGCTTTTTCAATATCGGCAAGCGCAACCATATGGCCCTGCGCAAGCTTTTCTGGAAAAACAACGTCATGATCGACCATGAGGACGTGGGCGGCAATGTCAACCGGACGGTGAGGCTCAACATTCAAACCGGGGAAACCTTCATCAAGATTTCAGGCCGGGGGGAGATCAAGGTGTGAGCCAGGTTCAGCAGCTGATCGAGCCTATTTCGGATTTGTCGCCGGGTCGATTCAGACACCTGGCCGACCCGTCGGCACAAAGGAAATCGAAAAATGCAAGACGCGATAAAAGCGGCCATGACCACCGCCATTGGAGGCGTGTTGGAAACCATGTTCTTTATGTCGACTGAAATATCGGATGAGGCAACCCCGGCCGAATATTTCCGCTCGTTGAAAGGCCGGACCTTCGGGGGCCAAATCGATTTCAAGGGATTCTCCAGCGGCCGGTGTTTTATCCTGATCCCGGAACAGGCGCTTTACGTCATGACCGAGAGCCTCCTGGCCCTTGAGCGTGATAAAATCCAGGAGCGTCATCTCGGCGGGGTGATCAAGGAGGTCCTCAACATGGTGGCCGGCAACACCTTCAGCACCTACAATCCCGATCATGTCTACGACCTGGGTATTCCCAAAAGGGTCTCACCGGAGACGGTCGCACAACTCCTGGCCGAGCCGGGTGGGGAACCCAATTTTCTTATGGTGGATACCATCGACGGCCGGCTGGCCCTGGCCCTTTTGCAAACCACCTGAAAAAAGGCGGCCCCCCCTGATGTGATCGTGCTCTTCGGCCGCAATCGCCGGCGGCTGATGCCGAAGGCAGGTGAAACCATCAACGAGGTTGGAACAGACCTGATGGAAAATAACATTCGCGTTCTGGTGGTCGACGACTCCGCCGTGGTGCGCAAGGTGTTTGTGGATGAGTTGTCCCGGGAACCGGGCATCGAGGTGGTCGGGACGGCCCCGGACCCTTA
>JBAPYE010000290.1:0-3416 GCA_049284575.1 Desulfobacterales bacterium | reverse complement strand
CGTCTGACCAAGGAGGCCAAGGCCGGCGAGAACATCATCGAGAACTTTGACTTCCAGGTTTGGGCCGGGGGCGCGATGATCTATGACGGCGACACGTCCTTCGGTTTTTTCACCCGCCAGGCCCTCGCCAACCAGGTGGGCCTGAGGGAAAGCCCGCCGCCCGAGGCGTCCGGCGCTGCAGACCCCGCGGGTGGGCAGCGTCTAGTGGACGAGCGGCCGCTGAAGCCGGAGGACCCCAACAACAGCCCGCCGGCGGGACTGGCCATGCCGGCCCGGGCGCTGCGAATGATCGACCGCATCGACGTCTTCCAGCCTGACGGCGGTCCCCATGGGCTCGGCTACGTACGCGGCTCCAAAACGGTGGATCCTGCGGAGTGGTTCTTCAAGGCCCACTTTTATCAGGACCCGGTCTGCCCGGGCTCACTGGGGATCGAATCGTTCCTTCAACTGCTGAAATTCACGGCCCTTCGCCGTTGGGAGCACCTGCGCGACACCCATCGTTTCGCCCTGGCGACACCGGGGCGCCATCGCTGGACCTACCGCGGACAGATCACCCCGGCAAGCCGCCAAGTCGTGGTGGAGGCGACGGTCACGGCCGTGACCGAAAGCCCGGTCCCCGCTCTCCAGGCAGACGGCTATCTCCAGGTGGACGGTCTTTACATCTACAAAATGGAGGGCTTCACGCTCCAGCTGACACCGCGCTGATAGCAAACCCCACCCTTGAGCTTTGGGGCCTAAGACCCTATCTTGTGGCGTAGGCGCCGTCCGCCCGCAGCGCCGGCGGCCGGCTGCAACCCAACCCATCACGCCACGGGGTCGCGGACGTCATGCATTGAACCCTCTACAGCCAGTGTTGACGGGGCAATCCTGTCCGCGATCCTGGGACTCAGGTGAGACTATGCGATATTCAAATGTATATATCGATTCATTCGGCTATGAGCTGGCCCCCCGGGTGGTCACCTCCGCTGACCTGGAAGAGCGCCTGGGGCCCCTCTACGAACGGCTGCACTTCAAGCCCGGGCAATTGGAAGCCCTGACCGGCATCCGCGAACGGCGCTACTGGGAGGACGGCTACAAAAACTGCGACGGCGCCGTGCGCGCGGGGCGCAAGGCCCTGGACGCCTCCGGAATCGACCCCCAAGACATCGGCATGCTGGTCTACGGGGGGGTTTGCCGCGACAACCTGGAACCGGCCACGGCCTGCGCCGTCGCCTACGGGCTCGGGCTGGGCGGCGAAACGCTGGTCTACGATCTCTCCAACGCCTGTCTGGGGGTGCTCAACGGCATACTCCAAGTGGCCAACGCCATCGAGCTGGGACAGGTCAAAGCCGGTCTGGTGGTGTCCTCCGAGTCGGCCCGCCAGATCGTCGACATCACCATCCGACGTCTGCTGGCGCGCCCCGACATGACGCTCTTTAAAAAAAGCGTGGCCACCCTCACCGGCGGCTCCGGGGCCGTGGCGGTGCTCTTGACCGCCGAAGCGCTTTCCAACCGGGGTCACCGCCTGCTGGGGGGGGTCATCCGCAGCGCCACCGAGCACCACCGCCTCTGCTGCTGGGGGCCGGACACCGGCATCCCGGCCAGTTGCGCCCACATCATGGAGACCGACTCCATCGGGGTCCTGGAAAACGGCGTCGGATTGGGAATCGCCACCTACAAGGCCTTCAAGCGGGAGCTGGCGTGGCCCTTCGACAAGCCCGACAAGGTCATCTGTCACCAGGTCGGCGCCACCCACCAGCGCACGATTTTAAACGCCATCGGCATTTCCGAGGAAAAGGATTTCACCACCTTCCAGTATCTGGGCAACGTGGGCACCGTGTCGCTGCCGATCACGGCGGCCATCGCCTCGGAGCGCGAGTTTCTGCAGCCCAACGACCTGGTCGGGTTTCTGGGAATCGGCAGCGGTCTCAACTGCCTGATGCTGGGGGTGCGATGGTAGGCGCGCGCCATCGGCGGCCCAAAGCCGGCCGGCGATCCGTCGGCAGGGAGGTATCGTGACCGGCGCCCGACCTTATTCGGCATTCGTGGACACACCGGCCTTCCGCCGGCTCTACCCGTTCAGATCCCGTTACCTGCGGGTCGGGGAATTCACCTGCCACTACCTGGATGAAGGCGCCGGCGAGCCCCTGCTGATGCTCCACGGCAACCCCACCTGGTCGTTTTACTACCGATCCCTGGTCAAGGGCCTCTCGGGGAAGTACCGCGTGGTCGTGCCGGACCACATCGGCTGCGGCCTGTCGGAAAAACCGGACACCGCACGCTACGACTACCGCCTGGCCCGCCGGGTATCGGATCTCGAAGCGCTCCTGGAGAAGCTGGGGCTGAACGGCCCCCTGACCCTGGTGCTGCACGACTGGGGCGGCATGATCGGCATGGCCTACGCCGTCGCCCACCCCGAGCGAATCCGGCGGCTGGTGCTGCTCAACACGGCGGCCTTTTTACCGCCCGGCGGCAAGCGGCTGCCGCTGCGGCTGCGGCTGATCCGGGACATGACGCGGCTCTCGCCGCCCCTGGTCCTGGGGCTCAACCTGTTTGCCCGCGCCGCGCTGCTGATGGCCCCGCGACGGTGCCTTGCGCCCGACGTGCGCGCCGGGCTGATCGCCCCCTACAACACCCCGGCCAACCGCATCGCCACCCTGAAGTTTGTCCAGGACATCCCCCTGACCCCCCGCGACCCCAGCTATGCCCTGGTCGCCTCGGTTTCCGCGCGCCTGCCGCTTCTGGCCGCCGTGCCCATGCTGCTGCTCTGGGGACGGCATGATTTCGTGTTCGACGACGACTACCTGGCCGAATGGCGCCGCCGCTTTCCGGCGGCCCGCGTCGCGGTCTTCGAACGTGCCGGGCATTACCTGCTGGAGGATGAACCCGAACGGGTCCTGGCGCGCGTCAGGGCCTTTCTGGCGGCCACCCCGCTCTGACGCGCCATGCGGCCGCACACGACGGGATTGGCGCGCTGAAATTTTTCCGGGAGAATCGCGTTGAAAAAACGTCCGCTGATCTTTTTGCTTCTATCCCTGCTGGCCGCCGGCGGCGCCGGGGCCGCCTTTTTGGTCTTTAGAAGCGGCGCACCGCCCTCCGACCCGTTTCGGCAGCTGACCCTCAAAGCCGAGGTTCTGGCCTTCAGCCGGGAAAAAATCCCGGACCTTTACCGCGAAATGTTGCGGCTGGAGCACGAGCTGACCCTGATTGACGGTGAGCTCAAGCGCCTGGATGAAATCGAGGGTGCCTTCCCGGACCAGAAAAGTATCGTCGCCGCCGAGCGCAGCCTTTGGGTCAAAACCGCCCGGGAGCTGCAGAAGACCGTGAGCGCCCTTGAAAAGCAGCTCCAGACCCTCTATGTTGGCTACCTTGTGAGCCGAAACAACGGGCTTGCGGCCGTCACCGCCCAGCAACAACAGCTGGTCGCGACCCTGCAG
>JBAPYE010000289.1:0-3195 GCA_049284575.1 Desulfobacterales bacterium | reverse complement strand
CGAGATGCGCTTCGAGAACCTCGAGATGGCCAACCTGACGCCCTACTCGGGCAAATTCGCCGGCCGCAGGATCGATTCCGGCAAGCTCTCCCTGGAACTGCTGTACAAGATCGACAACGGCCGGCTCCTGGGCGACAACCAGATCGTGGTCGACCGTCTCAAGCTGGGCGACCGCGTGGAGAGCCCCGAGGCGCTCAACCTGCCGCTTGACCTGGCGGTCGCCCTGCTGGAGGACGGCAACGGGGTGATCGACATCGGCCTGCCGGTCACGGGCGACCTGAACAACCCCGAGTTCAGCGTCGGGCACCTGGTCTGGAAGGCCTTCGTCAACCTGATCACCAAGATCGTCACCTCGCCCTTCCGCGCCCTGGGGGCGCTGCTCGGCGGTGAAACCGAAAACCTTGACATCGTCGCCTTTGAACCCGGCAAAAGCGAGCTGCCGCCGCCCGAGGCGGAGAAGCTGCAGCAGCTGGCCCAGGCCATGCAAAAACGCCCCCAGCTCAAGCTCGTGGTTCAGGGGCGCTTCAGCCCGCAGCAGGACGGGGAGGCGCTGCAAAACCTGGCGCTGCGGCGCGCTCTGGCAGCCCTCTCCGGCGGCAAGGAGCTCGCCCCGGAGGAAGACCCCGGTCCGGTGGACTTCAGCGACCCCACCACCGAGCGCCGGCTGGAGAAGATCTTTAAAGAACGTTTCGGAAGGGCGGCCCTGAAGGAGTTCAAGGACGGGCTGCAGCCCCCGGCGGGCAAAGCCCCCACCCCCGGGCAGGAAGCGGCCCGCGACCCGGGGCTGATCTCCAAGGCGCTTTTCGCCCGCCTGGCGGCCGCCGAGGCCATCCCCGAAACCGCTTTCTCCGCCCTGGCGGAGGCTCGGGCCGAGGCCATCGTCGGCCGTTTGACCACCGACGGAGGTGTCCCAGCGGCCCGCGTAACCACCACAAGCCCGGAGCCGGCGGGCGAGGAGACCCCGGTGACCTCCAAGCTGACCTTGGATATCGTTCAGAAACCATCGTAGGGGTGGCGCACCCCGCCCCCGGCTGGCATCCCGGCGCGTCACCCGTCGACTGATCTTTTTGCGGCGGATGTTAAATTCTTTGCAATCAGCGCTTGCTTTTTAAAACGGCTGTGGTATATTACGCGTAATCAATAAAGGCCCGGTCTTGATTGCCGGGCCGGTTTCGTTCTTAAGGAAAACTCCATTTGCAAAAGTGGCAGCCTGAAGTTTGAAACTATGAGAATTTTCTGAAAGGAGGGTATGTCACCATGGCAAATGGAACCGTAAAGTGGTTTAACGCGAGCAAGGGCTTTGGATTCATCGAGCAGGAAGACGGCCCGGATGTGTTTGTGCATCATTCGGCCATCAATGCTTCGGGCTTCAAGTCGCTCAATGACGGCGACCAAGTGACCTTTGAAGTTCAGCAGGGTCCCAAGGGGCCTTCTGCAGTCAACGTCACTGTGGTCTAAGTCCGAGCTGTTAGCGGTATGAAAAAGGCATTTTCGCCCCCGGGGCGGAAATGCCTTTTTTATTTTTCATCTGCCAATCCCCCTCGCAGGCACACATAACCCCACCGGTGATTGACCTCCGCTGCCGGGATGCATAGAATGAGCAATCCTCATAATGTCGCTGCAGGCACCCTGCCCAGCGCAAGCCAAAGGAGAGCCAAAATGAACGTCACCGTGAAGTGTTTTGCCACCCTGGCCGAAGCCGACAGCTGCGACTACCGCGACAGCACCTCCTACGAACTGCCCGCCGGCGCCGCCGTCAAGGACTTGATGGCGCGGGTAAACGTTGCCGAAGACCAGGTCAAACTGGTCTTCATCAACGGCAAGAAAGCCGAGCCGAGCGCCCGGCTGGACGACGGCGACCAGGTGGGACTGTTTCCGCCGGTGGGGGGGATGTAGCCGCCGGGTGGCGCCGGGTGTTCGGATAGCCATCCAAAACAGCGAGGGGAGGAAACATGGAACAAGACCACCGCAGCGCGCCGAATCCGATTGTCACGCTGGCAGACGGGTCCCAGACCCACCTCAGCCGGATGTGGCAGGACCAGCCGCTGGTCCTCGTCTTTTTGCGGCATTTCGGCTGACCGTTCTGCCGCGAGCAGGTGGCGCAGTTGCGCCGCGCAAAGCAGCGCTTCGACCAGGCCGGCGCCCGGGTGGTGCTGGTGGCCATGGGCACCCCGGCGGAATCCAGCGCCTTCGCCCGGGAGCACGCCGTCCCGTTTGAGATGGTCTGCGACCCGGAGCGAAAGGTTTACCAGGCTTTCGATCTGGAGCAGATGGCACCCCGGGGGTTTTTCTCACCCGCCGTCGCCCTGAAGGGGGTCATGACCATGGCCAAAGGGCACGGCATCGGCTTCCCGGTAGGCGATGTGCGCCAGCTGCCGGGGGTCTTCATCATCGATTCCAAGGGCACGATCGTCTTCAGCCACTTCGCCGCCGACCCGGCCGATCACCCGGCACCGAACGAGATCCTGGCGGCCTTGGCCGCGATCTGACCGGCCCGGCCGGCGGAAGGAGCGGCGCCAAAGGGTTCAGGCGTTGTCATCGGGGGCGGCGTGTTTGACCAGGTCGGCCATGGCCACGTGCTGCAGCGCCGCTTCATGGGTGGCCCGCAGGATCACCGGCGGCGCAACCCCGGCCTCCAGCGCTTCCTGCCAGCGCAGGGCGCACAGGCACCAGCGGTCGCCGGGTTTGAGGCCCGGAAACCCCAAGCGCGGCTGGGGGGTGCTGAGATCGTTGCCCATGATTTGGGTGATCTGCAGAAATTCATCGGTCACCTGCACGCAGACCGTGTGGGAACCGACGTCATTCGGACCGGTGTGGCAGCTGCCGTCCCGAAAAAAACCGGTCAGCGGCGTCCGCGAGCAGGTTTCGAGTGCGGTGCCGAGCACATTTTTTGCCTTTTCCATATTGCCTTGCCCTCCCCTGGCCCGGCCGGCGGCGGCCGCCGGCGCAAAGACCGTTTAGAAGCGAAAATCGAGCGGGAAATCCGCCGACAAGGTAAGCAGCGTGGTCCCAAAGGCAACCGCCGCCGGGACTTTGAGCGTCATGGATGCCGAGGCCCGCCCCCCTGCGGGCGGCTTTCCTTGCCCCCCGACAGCGCCAACGCCAGGGGCCCCAGCGCGCTGCCGAGGCCCATGACGGCGAAGGCCGCGCCCCAGGCAAGGGTCGGGGCGCCCTGCAAAAGGTCCAGGACAAGTC
>JBAPYE010000288.1:0-18301 GCA_049284575.1 Desulfobacterales bacterium | reverse complement strand
TCACGATCGTTTCGTACCGCGGCGAAAAGGAGGCCGCGCACCTGCGCAAACGGGTGGAACACCTGCTGCCGGATTAGCGGCGGGCCGCGGGCTGAGCGTCCTGATTTTTGTCGAATGACCCGCGGCGGGTCCCTGCAGGGGCCCGCCGCTTGACTTTTGCCGCTGCGGACGCACCTTATTTTAGTATCGCTTTTTTCCGCAAAAAAACCAGGAGGTGCGCCATGATGTCACACCATGCCGACAAACAACGGCTTAAAATCATAATGGATCTGGAACGTCTCAACAGCTCCAACGCCGAGGGCTGTCCGGCCTGCGGCCGCAAGTTCTCCCTGGGAGACACCGTCGTACCGGCCTGTGGCGCGTGGGAGGGCGGGCCCCGGCTGATCCACGAACACGAAGCGGTCTTCGACCACCGCAGGGGCTCCTACGTCGAGCGGCGCTGTTACGCGGCCGAGCGCTAGGAGAAAAACCCTGTGGCTCTCAACGCCCCATCTGATGCCGTAGATCGGCGCTGGGTTTCCCGCTTTCAGCCGCGAAGCCTCCGCCAGCGGCTGGTGCTTTTTGTGCTGTTGCCCGTGGCGCTGCTGCTGTTTTCGATGGGGCTGATCGGGTTTGTGTTCGCCCGCAACAGCATGCTGATTCAGTGGCGGGAAGCGGCCGTTCTGAAACTCCAGCGGGCCGCCCACCATGTGGACATGCGGCTCATCGAGCCCAAGGAGTGGATGGGGATCTTCAGCAGCACGGTCGGTCATCCCAGCGCATCCGCCGTGCAGCAGATGATCATCGAGCACCTGCAGACCATGGAGGGGGTCGCCTATGTCAACCTGGTGTGGGAGGCTGCCGCAGCGGCTGCAATCCCGACGGACCGCAGGGTCGATGGCATGCACGGCCAAATGGGACGTGATTCGCCCCCGGGGATGCGATCGGCCCACATGCGCCATGGGGGCGCAAGGGCCGAGATCATGCCGCCACGCTATGACGAGCTGGTGGCGGGCGAAACCGTGGCCCTGGTGTCCACCCTCAACGACCCGGACGGCAACCGCATCGGGCGCCTGGAGGTGGCGGTGCGCTTCGACCATATTATCCAGGACATGATAGGGTCGGGCTGGTGGCAGAGTTTACGCGCGTTTTTAGTGGATGATGCCGGGCGGGTGCTGACCTGCACGGTTCCCGGCGACTCCCCTGATCTGTGCACCACGGGTGACGCCCTGACCCGGGAAACCCTGGCGGCCATGCAGACCCGGGAGTCCGGGACCGTTCTGGGCAAGGGCCTCCCCCCGGCGGCGGTGAGCGGTTTCTACCGGCTCCAGGAGGCTCCCTGGACCCTGATTCTGATCGCCCCGGGGGACATGGTTCTGGCGCCGATCCTGCGCTTTCGGCGCTATTATTTTCTGACCGGGGTGGCGTTCATCGGGGTTGTGCTGGTCCTGATCCGCGTGATGACGGGGCGCACCGTGGCCGCCATCAAGGATGTTTCGCGGGCCGCCGAGGCGGTGGCGCGCGGCAGCTTCGGTGCACCCCTACCGGTGCGCAGCCGGGACGAAGTCGGCGAGCTCACCCACAGCTTCAACACCATGGTGCGCCAGCTCGAGGAGCGCATCCGCATCAAGCAAGCGCTGGGGCTTGCCCAAGAGCTCCAGCAAAACCTGTTGCCGGACCGCACCCTGGCCTTCGCCAACTTGGAAGTCGCCGGCACCAGCCTATATTGCGACGAGACCGGCGGGGATTACTTCGATTTTCTGCAGTTTCCCGCCCTGGGTGGCGGGCGGCTGGGAATCGCGGTCGGGGACGTGGTGGGCCACGGGGTTGCCTCGGCGCTGTTGATGGCCACCGTGCGGGCCCTGCTGCGCAGCCGCGCGTCCCAGGGGGGCGGGCCGGCGCGGATTATCGCGGATGTCAATCGGCTGCTGTGTATGGACACCGCCCGGGCGGGGAATTTTATGACGCTTTTTTTCGCCCTGCTGGATCCCGCCGACGGGGAGATCCGCTGGGTGCGGGCGGGCCATGAACCGGCCCTGGTCTACGACGCCGGGAAAGATACCTTCATGGAACTGCGCGGCGACGGCATGGCCCTGGGCGTCGATGAAAACCAGGAATACGCCAGCTATACCTATTCCGGCTGGAACGACCGGCACCTGCTGCTTTTCGGCACCGACGGCATTTGGGAAGCCGAAAACCCGGAGGGGGAGCTTTTCGGTAAAAAGCGCCTGCGGCTGCTGCTGCGCGCGCATCACCAGCGCCCTCCGGGGGAGATCCTGCGGGCTGTGACCGATGCCTTGGGGGCGTTTCGTCGGGATGCCGTCCAACGCGACGACATTACCCTGGTGGTGGTCAAGTTCTGTCCGGCCGCTGCCTCCTGCGACTGACGCCGTCGTCGGCCGCTACATGGCGTCGACGTCCGTTTCGGCGATCATGCGGTCCAGCTCCTTTTTCAGGTTCGACGGCAACCCCACGATTTCAAGCGAGAGAAACCCCTTGATGATCAGCGAGGTGGCGTCCTGCTCGGAAAGCCCGCGGGCCATGAGATACTCGATTTCATCACGGGCGATTTTGCCCACCGCCGCCTCGTGGGACATTTCCACATCGGGGGTGTGCGCTTCCAGTTCCGGAATCGCGTGAATCGCGCCCTGCTTCGAGAGGAGAAGCCCCTTGCACTCCAGGTGGGCCTTGGCGCCCGGCTGGGCGCCGACGAGGTGGCCCCGGGCGATGATCTTGCCGCCGGTGGAAACCGCGCGGGAGATGATTTCGGCACGGCAGTCGGGGGCTTCCATCAGCACCCGCGAGCCCACGTCCATCAGTGAACCGGGCCGCGCCATGAGAACCGAGTTGAGGCTGGCGGCGGCATGTGGCCCCTTGAGGGTTACGCTGGGGTACGTCTGGATGTCGCGGGCCGGCACCAGGCAGATGTAATTGGAGATAAAGGTGCCGCCCTCCTCGACGATCACCGCGGTCCGGGGACGCACGGCCATCTGTTCGGGCCAGTGATGAATCATGGTGAAGGAGAGCGTGGCGCCCTTCTTGACGTAAAACTCGGAGACCCCCACATGCAGGCCGGAGCGCACCCCATGGGAGGTCGCGCAGCCGGTGATGATGTTGAGCTCCGCATTTTCCTCGGCAACCACGATGTTGTGGACATCCTGGGTCAGTTTGTCTTCCGTGAGGTAAAGGCAGGCCTGCAGCGGGTAGTGAACCTTGGCGCCGGCATGGGCGCGGATGAAATACCCCTGCCCGCGGCGGGCCTCGGCCCTGCGGGTGTAGGCGTCCTTGTCCACCGCCACCGCCTGCCACCAATATTGCCGGAGGCCGTCGTATTTTTGGAGCGCATCGCCGACGGCCAGCATTTCAACGCCCTCATGGCGGCTTCGGCAGTGGACCACCGAGTGATCCATCTGGAAAAAGCTGCCCGAGCGCTCCTTTTCGCCGGGGTCCACCCCGGCCAGCAGCAGCTGCCTCTGGTCGCCGGCCGACAGGCCTGCGAGCTCGGCCACCGGCGGGTGGGCCGGGACGTCCTCGCGGTAGAGGCTCAGGTCGAGATCGGCGGCGCCATCGCCTTCTGGGGTACTCATCGGTCATCTCCTCGCCGGAAGCAGCGGTAGCATTCCTTGAAACCGCAATCCCGGATGGTGTGCAGCATTTCCCTCGGGTTGGCCTGACAGGCGATGCGGCCTTCCATCAGGACGTGGCCGACATCCACGTTGACGTACTCCAAAATGTGGCCGGTGTGGGTGATGACGAGGCCCGACTTGCGGCTTTGGGCGTAGATTTGTTTCAGCGTGCGGCTGCCGTTGGGGGTGTGTTTGCGGCCGAGGACGTGGTTGGTGTACTCGCCGATGAGGTGGATGTTCTCCAGGTCGACACCCGACTCGGGCTCATCCAGGAGGACCATGTCAGGGTCCTGCAAGAGCAGCTGGAGCAGTTCGGCGCGCTTAATTTCACCGCCGGAAAACCCCACGTTGATTTCGCGGTCGAGGAAGTCCACCAGGTTCAGGCCTCTGGCCAATTCGTCCAGCAGCTCGCCGTTGCGTCGGGCGCTGGCCGCGATCAGCTCCCTGAGCTTGACGCCGCGAATCGTCGGGGGGCGCTGGAAGGAGATTCCCAGACCCAGCCGGGCGCGTTCGTCTGTGGGCAAATCGATGATGTTTTGGCCCTTGAACCAGATTTCCCCGCTCACGCTGTAGCCTGAAAACCCCATCAGGGCGTTGAGCAGGGTGGTCTTGCCGGAACCATTGGGACCGAAAATCGCGTGAATCTCGCCTTTATTGATGCTGAAGGTGACGTCTTTTAAGATCTCCTTGGCGCCGACCCGCACCCTGAGGTCCCTGACGTCCAGCACTGGTGTGTCCTGCATGCGTTAGCTTTCTGCGCGGGGCGTAAAACGCCCTCTTGTCACCAACCCCGGGGTCGGCTTGAATTTAGTCGGGGGCCCCGAAACAAGCGGCTATTCAGTTTTGGGGGCCGCTTTGGCCTCGGCCAGCAGGGTTTCGAAATCGCGCCGCGTGCGGTACGGCTGGCTCAGCGCCGCAATGATTTTTCTGACGTGGCGCCGCCGGTTCTCGGCCGCCGCCGTGATTTTTTCCTCGAGCAGCTCCAACGGGTACGGTTTCATCAGGTAGTCGAAAGCCCCGCGCTTCATGCCCTCGATGGCGTCGGCAACCGTGGCGTGGCCGGTCAACATGATCACCTCCACCAGCGGGTGCCGCGCCCGAATCGCTTTCAGGGTTTCGATCCCGTCAACCCCCGGCATGCGGACGTCCAGGAGGACCACCTCGATGTTGCCGGTATCGTCCAGGCCGGACATGACCTGATTGGTGTAATCGATCCCGGCCCGTTCGTCCAGCCAATCCAGGGCGGCTTGGCCGCTGTGAACCGCACTGACCGTAAAGTCTCGCCGCTGCAAACGCCGGGCAAGGGCGTCCACAAAACGCACCTCGTCATCCACCAAAAGCACATTCGCCTTGACCATGGCCCGTTTCTCCTCTTTACTTTTTATTTTAGCCGTTTGCGGGAAAGATGTCCACAGAAGATTGGCGTCCCCAGGCCTGCGAGCCCCCGGTCGTTTTGTGGCCTTGACCCTGCCGGGCCTTTTCATTATAGTCCCTATTTCTGGCCGAACGCGGCCTGAAACCGCCCGCAGGATCGGCGCCGATTGGCGGCTGCCGCCTGCCGGTGCCGATCTCCGGGGAATCTGCCGATGCATGTCACATTTTACGGGGCCGTGCGAGAAGTTACCGGTTCGATGCACCTCCTTGGCACGGAAACCGACCGGGTCCTGCTGGACTGCGGGCTTTTCCAGGGGCGCCGCCGGGAAAGCGACCGCAAGAACCGCACCCTGCCGTTCGACCCCCGGATCCTGACCAACGTGGTGCTCTCCCACGCCCACATCGACCACTCCGGGCGCCTGCCGCTGCTGACCCAAAAGGATTTTACCGGCCGCATCATCTGCACCCGTGCCACCGCCGGGGCCTGCAGCTACTTGCTGCCCGACAGTGCCCGCATTCAGGAATCCGACGCCGAATACCTCAACTACAAGACCGTGCGTTCGCTTCTCTACGAACTGAAGACATCGCCCCGCACCCAGAAGGTCAGCAAGCGCGAGGTGCGCAGAATCAAGGAACTGCTCAAGTTCAACCACAATCGCCTCAATACCGCGGTCATCGACGAATTGATCGAAAAACATCATCTGGAGGCGGTGCGGCCGCTCTACACCCTGGCGGACGCCGAGTCCGCCCTGGGCTATTTCGACGGGTACCCCTACCGGGAGCCGGTGGCCGTCGGCCGCGGGATGCACTGCACCTTCTACGATGCCGGTCATATTCTCGGATCGGCCGTCAGCATCATCCGTCTGCGCGAAAACGGCCGGGACTGTACCATCGGCTTCAGCGGCGACTTGGGGCGGTTTGGCATGCCGATTCTGCGGGACCCGACGCTTAACTTCGCGCCCGAGGATACCGCCGTGGATCTCATGATCATGGAGAGCACTTACGGCCAGCGACTGCACAACACGGTGGCGGACCTAAAAAGCACCCTCAAGGCCGCCCTGCAGGACGCCATCGCGCGCGGTGGCTCGATCCTGATCCCCTCTTTTGCTTTCGGGCGCGCCCAGGTGCTGCTTTACATGCTGCACCTGCTCTACGACGAGGGCGCCCTGCCGCGCCTGCCGATCTACCTGGACAGCCCCCTGGGCACCAAGATGACCCAGGTCTATGCCGAGCACCCCGAAGTCTACGACCGCGAGGCCAACGAGGTATTTTTGGCCAGTGGGAAAAACCCGTTCTCGTTTCACGACGTCAACTTCGTCGGTTCGGTCGAGGAGTCCATGGCCCTCATGCGCGACAACCGGCCCGCGATTGTGATCGCGGCATCGGGCATGTGCGAGGCGGGCCGGATTCTTCACCACCTGCGCTACAAGATCCACGACCCGCGCAACACCATCCTGATCGTGGGGTTCATGGCCGAAAACACTCTGGGCCGCCGCATCCTGGAATTTGGGCAGGCCTATGAGGCCGCCGGCCGCTCAGGTCCGGCGCCGGTGGTCAAATTTCTCAACAAGGAATACCCCCTGCGGGCGCGGGTGGTGAAGCTCGACGGCTTCAGCGCCCACGGCGATCGCGACGAAATGTTGCGTTTCTTGCGCACCTCGAACCTCAAAATTCGCCGGATCGCCCTGGTGCACGGTGAGGAGGCGCAGTCCATCGCCTTTGCCGAGTTGCTGCGCGGCGAGGGGTTCGATGCCTTTGTGCCCCACGTCGGGCAATCGGTGCAGTTGTGACCGCGAGGGTCCCATGATCAGTGTCGAAAACCTCAGCAAGAGCTATGGCGGAAGGGTGCTGTTCGATGGCATCAGCTTTCGCCTCAACCCGCGGGAGCGGGTGGGGCTGGTGGCCCGCAACGGCGAGGGCAAGACCACGCTGCTGCGCATCATCGTCGGGGAGGAGGAGGCCGATGCCGGCAGCCTCGTCATCCCCCGCAACTACCGCATCGGTTACGTGCGCCAGCAACTCGAGTTCGCCGCCGACACGGTTCTTGGCGAGGGCGTGCGCGGGCTGCCGCCCCACGAGCGCGAGCATGTCTGGAAGGTCGAAAAGGTCCTGACCGGTTTGGGGTTTTCCGAGGGCGACCTCGATCGGCACCCATCGGAATTCTCCGGCGGCTACCAGGTGCGGCTGAACCTCGCCAAGGTCCTGGTCTCCGAACCGGACCTGCTGCTGCTCGATGAGCCCACCAACTACCTGGACATCACCTCCATTCGCTGGGTCGAGCGCTTTCTGCTGAACTGGCCCCACGAGGTCATCCTGGTTACCCACGATCGCGGATTTATGGACAAGCTGGCCACTCACATCGTCGGCCTGCATCGCGGCAAGGCCCGCAAGATCGCCGGCGACACCCACAAGTACTACGCCCAGATCGCCCAGGAGGAGGAGATCTTCGAAAAAACCCGCATCAACGACGAGCGCCGCCGCAAGGAGATCGCGCTTTTCATCTCGCGTTTCCGCGCCAAGGCCCGTTTGGCCAACCTGGTGCAATCGCGGATCAAGACCCTCGATAAGATGGAAAAAACGGAAAAGCTGGAAAAGCTTCAGGAACTCGATTTCACCTTTCGCAGCCGGCCCTTCAAGGGCAAATTTCTGCTTCACGCGCGTGACCTCACCTTTGGTTTCCAGCCCGACCGCCCACTTTTCAAAGGGGTGGACGTCACGGTGCGCGCCCAGGACCGGATCGGCATTATCGGCCCCAACGGCCGGGGCAAAACCACCCTGCTCAAACTGCTCTACGGCGCCCTGACCCCCACCAGCGGCGAGGTGAGCCTGCACCCGGCGGCGCGCCTGGGTTTTTTCGAACAGACCAACGTGCAGAGCCTGGTGGACAGCCGCACGGTGGAGGAGGAAATCCTCTGGACCAGCCCGGATGTGGGCCGGCAGCAGGCCCGCAATATCTGCGGCGCGATGCTGTTTCCAGGCGACGAGGCCCTCAAGAAAATCAGCGTGCTTTCCGGCGGCGAAAAAGCGCGCGTGATGCTGGGCAAGCTCTTGCTGACACCGGTCAATCTCTTGCTGCTGGACGAACCCACCAACCACCTGGACATGGAATCCTGCGACGCCCTGCTGGCCGCCATCGACAGCTTCCCGGGCGCGGTGGTGATGGTGACCCACAACGAGATGTTTCTGCACGCCCTGGCCGAACGTCTGGTGGTCTTTCAGGGTGGCAATGCCCGGCTCTTCGAGGGCGGCTACCAGCGCTTTCTGGAAACCGAGGGCTGGAGCGTGGAAGGCGGGATGGCAGGCGCCGGTGATAGCCGCCCAAGCGCGCCGCTCGTCAAGCTGAGCAAGAAAGAGGCCCGGCGCCGGCGCTCGGAGATCATCACCCGGCGCGGCCGGGAATTGCGGCCCCTGGAGGAGGCCATCGCCGGGGTGGAAAACCGGATCGAGTCCGAGGAAGCTCGGATAGAAGACCTCAACGGTGAGATGCTGGCTGTCTCCGAGGTCGGTGACGGCGCGCGGATCGCGGAACTCTCGCGCAGTCTGCATGCCTGCCAGAAGGCCATCGAACGGCATTTTGCGGAGCTGGAAAAACTCACCGCCGCCCTGGACCGCAAAAACGCCGCCTTCGAGACGCAACTGGCCCAACTGGATGCGGGTGAAGCCCTTGGCTGAAGGCGGCCGGCAGGCGTGGTGGCCGCAATGCGCCGGCAGCCTCCCAGCGCCTTCACGTATCCAGCAAAACGGCGGCGGCGCCCACGAACACCTAACGGAAAGCGTTCACCATGGAGACCCTTGCTGCCAATGAGACCCGCTTTGTGGACAGCCATCTGCACCTTGATCTCGTCGCCAAAACCCGTCGGGCGCGGATAACCTGGCTGCGCAAGGCGGGTTGCCTGACGGTCGCCTGGGCCATGGGCGGTGGCGGGGGCAGTGTGCCCCAGCTGCGCAAGTACCTCAAGACCCAGCGGGATGCCGTGCACCGCCTGCGCAAAGGTGGTCTGGCGGGGTGGTTCCTGACCGGCGTACACCCCCGCCACATCCCGGCGGCCCTTGAACCCGAGGCGCTGGCATCTCTGCTGGCCCCCTTTCTGGCCGACCCCCTTTGTCGCGGGGTCGGCGAGATCGGCCTGGAGACCGCCGACGACCGGGAAAAGGAAATCTTCATCGCCCAACTGGAGCTGCTGCGGACCGAAATGGGCCGCCACCTGGTGGTCGGGGTGCACACGCCGGGGCATGATAAAGAGCGGGTGACCGCGGAAACACTGGCGATCCTGAACCGCTACACGCCCTGGGCGGATCGCATCGTGGTGGATCACTGCAGCACTGCGACGCTCGGGGCCGTTCTGGAGCACGGATTCTGGGCCGGCGTGAGCCTGGGTCCGCAGAAATCCTCGGCGGCGGATGTCATCGAAATGCTGACGGAATTCCCCCGTGCGCTGCACCGCGTGATGCTCAACAGCGACAGCGGCAGCGAGTTTCACGAGGATCTGGAGCGCTTCGTGGCATCGCAGTGCCTACCGCCGGAATCCCTGGTGCGCCTGAGCCGCGACAATGCCCTGACGTTCTACCGCCTGCCGCGACCGCGGAAACCGGTGTGACGACGCCTGCGGCGGGCCGAAGCCATCAGCCGCCGCCGACCCACAACCCAAGGAGGCAACCGATGTCCTACATTCTGGCGGTTTACGGAAGCCCGCGGCGCAAGGGCAATACCGCGACCCTGCTGCAACGGGCGGTGCAGGGGGCGCGGGAAGCCGGCGCCGAGGTCGAGGAGATCGTCCTGCGGGACCTCAAGATGTCCCCCTGCCTCGAAATCTACGGCTGCAAGAAGGACGGGCGCTGCGTGATCCAGGACGATTATCAGGAACTTCACGACAAGCTGCTGCGCATGGACGGGATCATGCTGGCCTCGCCGATTTTTTTCTACACCGTCTCGGCTTTCACCAAGATTTTTATGGACCGCTGCAACGTTCACTGGGTCAAAAAATACTGGATCGACCAGGCGGTGATGGGAAAGTGGGAAAACCGCCGCAAGGGGCTCTTCATCGCCGCGGGGGCCACCCAGGGGCGCAAGCTGTTCGCAGGGGTCGAATTGAGCGTCCGCTATTTCTTCGACGCCATCGACACCCAGTTGTGGCGCTCACTGTGCTTTCGCGGCCTCGACTTCCAGGGGGATGTGCTGAAGCATCCCGCGTTTCTGGAAGAGACATATGCCGCCGGCCGGGGGCTGGCCCTGGCGCTTGCGGCGGACGCGGACAACGCCGCGCAAACAGCACCCCCCGCCGCTGAAGGAGCGTAAATCGCCATGGAGCTGAAAAGTCTGGACCTGAAAACGGCCGATGTTGAAACCCTTGTGGTGCCGGTCGGCGAAGATGCCGAGTTGCATGCCAACCCGGTCCTGAGCGCGCTGGCGGCGACGGCCAAGCGCCTGCCCGAATTCAGCGGTAAAGCCGGCGAGGCCGTGACCCTCTTTGCACCCGAAGGGGTCCGCGTCCGCCGTGCGATCTTCCTCGGCCTCGGTCCCTTGGCGGCAATCGATCGCGAGGCCCTGCGCCGTTTTGCGGGGGCTGCCGTTCAGAAGGGCATCGGCTGCCATTTGGATGAAATGCTGATCGTCGTGCCGTCGGCCGTCCGGCTGAAGTGTCCGCTCAAGAACCTGCTGACGGCTCTGCTGGAAGGCGCCTTTCTGGCCAACCATCGTTTTGACCGCTACAAGGCCGAAAAAAAGGAAACGCCCCTCCAAAAGATAACCCTTCTCGTCCGGGCCCAGGCGGCCCGGGCGCACCGCGGTCTGCCCGAGCGGGTGGCAACGGTCTGCGGCGGCACCCTGCTGGCGCGGGAGTGGGTCTCGATGCCGGCCAATGACAAACGCCCCGAGCAGTTCGTGCGGGATCTCACCGAACGGGCCCGGGCCGAAAACCTGGACGTGACGGTACTCGATCAAAAGGCTTTGCAACAGGAGCAGTTCGGTGCGCTGCTGGCCGTCGGCGGCGGCAGCGACAGCAAACCCGGCCTGGTACTGATTGACTACAGCCCCCGGAAGGCCCGTCAGACCCTGGCGCTGGTGGGCAAAGGGGTGACCTTTGATGCGGGTGGCCTGAATCTCAAGCCCACCGGGTCCATCGAGGAAATGAAGATCGACATGGCCGGTGCGGCTGCAGTGGCGGCCGCTATGATCGTGATCGCCCGGCTGAAGCCCACGCTGCGGGTGGTGGCGGCTCTGCCGGTGGTGGAGAACATGATCTCGGGCAGCGCCTACCGGCCCGGGGATGTCGTCACCAGCTACGCCGGCAAAACCGTTGAAATCGGCAACACCGACGCCGAGGGGCGCCTGATTCTGATCGATGCCATGGCCTACGTGATCAAGAAGTATCAGCCGGACACCCTGATCGATCTGGCGACCCTGACCGGCGCGTGCGTGGTGGCCTTGGGGGAGGGGATCGCCGGGGTGTTTTCGCGCGACGACGATCTGGCCGAGCGCATCGTGCGCGCCGGTCGGGTCACCCATGAACGCTGCTGGCAAATGCCCCTGCCAGACGACTACAAGGAGCTGCTCAAAAGCGATATCGCCGATCTGCGCAGCCTGGGAACCACCCGCTGGGGCGGGGCCATCGCCGCCGCCTTGTTTCTGTCGGAATTTGTCGGCGACACCCGCTGGGCGCACATCGACATCGCCGGTCCGGTGTATCGCAAAAAGGCAGACGGCTACTGCGGCGCGGGGGGTACCGGCTTCGGCGTTCGGCTGCTCTGGGAGCTGATTGAAAAGCTCTGAAGGGGCCGGCCACCCGAGAAGCCGGGCGGCCGGCAGGGGGCTTCAGGGTCTCGGCAAGAAATAATTGCACATCTTGCTTGCCTTTTGGCCCGTCACCGGCGTTACATCCGCCTGCACATATCCCGATATGCGCCGACGAATGTGCCTGGCTGACGAACCAAAATCCCACGCAATATTGTGCAATTATTTATTGTCGCGACCCTTACTCCGACGGCGCGAAATCCGGGTCGCTGAACTTCACCATCCCGACGCCGCCCTGGATGTTCCGGGTTTCCCCGATGCCTTTGCTGCGCAGCAACAGCTGGGCCTCGTAGGAGCGTGGCCCGGAACCGCAGATCAGGCAGAGCTTCTCTCCCTTGGGGACCTCGTCCAGGCGGCAAATCAGCTCCTCCTGGGGGATGTTGAGCCACTGGCTGCCGTATTTTTCCATAAACGGCGAGGACTGCACCACGCTGCGCACGTCCAGAACCCGGATCTTGCCGTCCTTGAAGTCTTCGAGAAACTCGGCCACATCGATGGGTTCCTGCCGGCCCTCCATGATGTTTTCAAGGGCATTGGCCGCGTTGTTGACGATGTCCATGGCCGAGGCAAAGGGCGGGGCGTAGGCCACCTCGAGGTTGGAGATTTCCTCCAGGCAAACATCGTGATGCAGCAGGGCGGCCACGGCATCCACGCGCCCCTTGACGGCGTCGCCGGCTTTGCCCACGGCCTCTATCCCCAGCACCCGGCGGGTCTTGCGGTCGGCAATCAGCTTGACATACATGAGCTCCTGGGATGGGTAAAAGTGCGCCCGGTCCGACTGCACCACCACCGCGTGCACCGGGTCAAAGCCCGCAGCGGCCGCTTGGCGCTCGGTCAGCCCGGCCCGGGCGATGCCGAAGTCGAAAACCTTCAGGCAGAAGGTGCCCACCGTGCCGCTGATGCGCCCCCAGCCCCCGGTGATGTTGGTGCCGATCACCCGGCCCTGGCGGTTGGCCAGGGACCCCAGCGGCATGTGGACGGTCTCGCCGCTGACCTTGTGCAGAATTTCAATGCAATCCCCGCCGGCGAAGATATCCGGGTCCGAGGTCCGCAGCCCCTCGTCCACCCGGATGCCGCCGAAGCGCCCGACCGCCAAACCGGCTTCCCGCGCCAGGGTGCTGTTCGGCCGCACCCCCACGGCCAGGATCACGAGCTGGCAGGGGATCTCGCCGTTGCTGGTCTCCACCGCCTGAACCCCGTTTTGGGCATCTCCCCGAATGCCTGTGACCCGCTCCGCAAGCAGGACCCGCACCCCCTTTTCGGTCATGTGGTTTTTGACCAGCAGCGCCATGTCCGGGCCGAAGGCGGGAGGCAGGAGCTGGTCCATCATCTCCACCAGGGTGGTTTCCACTCCCCACAGGTCGGTCAGGGCCTCGGCCATTTCAAGGCCGATGGCGCCGCCGCCGATGACCACCGCGCTTTCCACCTGCCCCTTGGCGATCATGTCCTTGATGAGCTTGGCGTGGTGAAGGTTGGCGACCAGCGACACCCCGGGCAGGTCGACCCCCGGCAGGGGCGGCCGCACCGGGGTGGCGCCGGTGGCCAGGACCAGCTTGTCGTAGGGCAGGTTTTCTTCTTTGCCGTCGGGCTGGTGGCGTATTTTGAGTGTTTTGGCCCGGCGGTCGATGGCCAGGGCCTCGGCATGCACCACATCGACGCACTTGGCGTTTTTGAAAAACTGGCTATCGCGCAGGACGTGGGCGCTCGTGGAGCGCAGGCCTTCCAGGTCGGCCACGTCGCCGCCGATGTAGTAGGGAATGCCGCAGCCCCCGTAGGAAATGATGTAGTCCTTGTCCAGCAATTTGACCTCTGCCGTAGGGTCCAGACGCATCACCCTGGCCGCCACCTTGGGGCCCAGCGCCACGGCGCCCACGATTACAACACGATTTGCCATAATTCCTTTTCTCCTTGCCCGGTAGGTCCGGGAGTGCTCTGATACGGTTGCTGAAAGAATGCGGCCGCCCGCAAGTCCGCCCAGGCGGAGACCTGCGACCGGTGCGACACCCTGATGGGACATCAAACAGGATATATCTCAAAATTTCCTTTTAGCCACCTGGCGCACGGCTGTCAAGGATTTGCATGTCGCAAAGGGGTCGGGTGCCGACGGCGGCCTCGCAATCCATCGGCAGGGGCTCGAAAAGAGTTCTTGCAAAGCGGGCGGTTGGTTTTATATTTACTTAAAAATTTGGCATGCCGGCGGGCATGCTAACACCGTTGCCGCAAGGAGCTGATAGAAATGTCAAATCAACTCAAAACCACCTTTTTGCTGGCCCTCTTGACGGTCTTTATCGTGCTGGTGGGGCGTTTGCTGGGCGGTCAGCAGGGCATGATCCTGGCGCTTTTTCTGGCGGCCGGGATGAACTTTTTCAGTTACTGGTTTTCGGATAAAGTGGTCCTGCGGATGTACCGCGCCCGCGAGATCACCCGCAGCCAGGCCCCGGAGATATATGACATCGTGGCCTCTCTAACCCAGCGGGCCGGACTGCCGATGCCCAAAGTGTGCATCATCCCCCAGGATGCCCCCAATGCCTTCGCCACCGGTCGCAACCCCGAGCATGCCGTCGTGGCGGTCACCGAGGGTTTGGTGCGCCTGATGGATCGCGAGGAGATCACCGGGGTGTTGGCCCACGAACTGGCCCACGTCAAAAACCGGGATATCCTCATCGGTTCGATCGCCGCCACCATGGCCGGGGCGGTGATGATTCTGGCCAACATGGCGCGCTGGTCGGCAATTTTCGGCGGGTTCAATCGGGACAATCAACAGGGCGGGGGCCTGGGCGTGATCGGCCTGTTGGTGACCTCGATTCTGGCGCCGATGGCCGCCATGGTGATCCAGATGGCCGTTTCGCGCTCGCGCGAATATTTGGCCGACGCTACCGGCGCCGGTTTTTCCGGCAACCCCGAGGGTCTGGCACGGGCCTTGGAAAAACTCGGCGCTTACGCAAAACAGCTGCCCATGCAGGCCGCCCCCGCCACCGCGCACATGATGATCGTCAACCCGCTTACCGGCGGCGGCTTGACCAGCCTTTTCTCGACCCACCCGCCGCTGACGGAACGGATTGCCCGGCTGCGGGGGGTCGGTGCGCCGCGCGGCGGCAGACCGGAATCGACTGGCGGCCGCAGCAGCGGCCAAGCCGCGGGGCGCGATATGTGGGACCGCCTCTCCCGCTAAAGGGAGGACTTGTGAACAGGGGAGTTCAGTATGAAAGACGATCGGGGGCACTATTACTACCCCTTTCCTCAGAACAAACGGGTGCGCATGTACGTGCGCCAAGGGGAGGCGGGGGTGGATTTCAGGCTCTGGAACCAGGACGATCCGCAGTTGTGGACCGAGCACGGCTGGGTGCCCCACGCGGCCATCATGGCGGCCAGCGCCACCTACCGGAAGAGGGGCTTCGACCCTCACACGGCCTATGACCTCAAGTTGGCCCAGGCGCTTCTGGCCGAAGCCTCATGAGAAACCGACCCCGGGCCCGGGGAGCGGCGAAACCGCTCCGCTGAGCGCAAAAGGAACCGCATGAAATTTTACCTTTACGGATGCATTCTCCTGGCGGTGCTGGCCGTATCGGCCTGCAGCGACCGCAGTCCGCTGGAGCTTCTGGAAACCGCCCGGCTGGAAGAAAAGCAGCACAACCCCGAGCATGCCGCAGCGCTCTACCGCGAGATCATTTCCAAATTTCCCGACAGCGATGCCGCCAAGACCGCCGCCGAACGCTTGGCGGCCATGGCGCCAGCCCCATGAGCACCTGGCCTTTCAGGTGTCACCGAGGAAAAGGGTGATGACCGCCGAACCGGACCCCAAGAAACTGCAGCTTCGGATCGAGGAACTGGAAGCGTTCTGCAATCAGTGCATGAAATCCAAGCGGATGCTGCGCCGCAGCAACCAGACCATCAAAAGCATCCTGGCCCATTCCGCCATCGGCTTCGGGCTGTTGGAAAACCAGGTGATCGTGGAGGTCAACGAGGCCATGCGCAAGCTGTTCGGCTTTGACCACAAACCCGATTACCAGGGAAAGGGTTTGTCCGCGCTGTACCCGTCTCGGGGAGACTACGAGCGCGCCTCCAGCCGGATCGAAGACGTCCTGCGGGCCGGTGAAGTCGTTCAGCTGGATGCCACCTTTCGGCGCAAGGATGGCGCCACCTTTCCGGGGCACCTGAAAATCAGCACCCTGGACCCCGCCAACCCGATGCGTCGGGCGGTGATATCGGTCTCGGACATTTCCTGGCGCAAAAAGATGGAAGCCGAGTTGATGGAGAAAGAGAAACTCCAGGGGGTGATCGAAATGGCGGGCGCCATCTGCCACGAGCTCAACCAACCGATCCAGGTGGCGACTTTCGAATTCTCCCAGGTGCTCGAAGATCCGGAGCTGTCGCCAAAATTACGGGCCGATCTGGCCAAAGTCAAACGGCAGATCGACAAGATCGGGACGATAACCGGTAAATTGATGCGGATCACCCGCTACGAAACGCGTGAATACATTGAGGGCAAGAAGATCATCGACATCGACCGGGCCTCAGGCCCGATCTCGTAGGAGGGTCGATCCCCCGGCAAGCGTATCCGGGGTTTCAGGCGGCCCCGCTTTGCGCGCGACCAGTCGAAAGCAGTTGACCTCTTGCCCGATAGCGGCTATCATCCCCGGAACTGATAGGGGTGGTCAGCACGCCGCGGGCGCCTTTTTGCTAACGGCCCAGCGAGCAGGTGTTGAAGTCTGAGGCCTTTTTTGCAGCACACCCAATTCGGGGCGGTAGGGGTTCGCGGGCAACGGATAGTAACCCCCAGCCGGAAATTCGGCATTTACGCGTGGGAAGATGGAAGAGACCTACTGCCAATGGCCGCAGGTGGAGCGGCGCTCCGGGGAAGACCGTCGCGCGGGTGCCTGCCGGTTCTTCAGCCGTCACTGGCTGGCGGGAAAACGCGGGGAGCCGCGGCGCCGGGAAGACCGGGAACGCTCCTACCGGGTGGACCGCCACCATCCGCGTGTGCTGGTCCCGATTGCGCTGATTTTGCTGCTGAGTCTTCTCGATGCGGCCCTGACCCTCTACCTGATCGGTCACGGGGCCGCCGAAATCAACCCCCTTCTGAACTACTTCCTCAACAGAGGCCACCTGCCTTTTTTGGTTGTCAAGTACGCCCTGACCGCAAGCGCAATTCTCATCGTGGTATACAACGCCAAGGTTTTCCTTTTTCGCTCACGCTTTCGGACGCAGATTCTGCTGGCGTTTTTCATCCTGCCTTTTTTCCTGGTGGTTCAATGGGAGTTGTTCCTGATTTTCTTTCTGATCTGAAGGCACTTCGGACCCGAGCGGGGCGAAGACAGCGGTGAAGGCGGCCACGGATCAAAACGGGCTGCCTTCCCGGGTGACTCTCTGCGAGGTCGGCCCGCGGGACGGCTTTCAGTTCGAGCAGACGGTGATTCCCACCGAATTGAAGTTGGAATTGGTCCAAGGGCTGATCGCTGCGGGGCTCCGCAACATCCAGGTGACTTCTTTTGTCAACCCCCGCAAGGTTCCCCAGATGGCCGATGCCGAGGAGGTGGTCCGGCGGCTGCCTGAAGCCGCGGGCGTCTGTTTTTCCGGGCTAGTCCTTAACCGCATGGGGCTCGAGCGGGCCTGCAAGAGCGGCCTGGACGCCGTGGAAATTTCCGTTTCGGCCAGCGACAGTCACAGCCGGCGCAACACCGGGATGCCCCTTGCGGTCGCCGTGGCGCAGGGACAGGAACTGGTTCGAATGGCCGTTCGGGAAGGGCTGCAGGTGCGCGCCAGCGTGCAGTGCGCCTTTGGCTGCGTTCAGGAGGGCTCGGTCCCGCCGGAACGGGTGTGCGACATGCTGGCGGCTTTCAAGGCCTCCGGGGCCCACAGCCTGGCACTGGCCGACACCACCGGCATGGCCACGCCGACGGCGGTCAAAGGCCTTTTGCGGCGGGTGCTGCCCGTGACGGGAAGCCTGCCCCTTGCGCTTCACCTCCACGATACCCGGGGCTTGGGTTTGGTGAACCTGATGGCCGGCCTGGAGTGCGGGGTAACCCAGTTTGACACCGCCTTCGGCGGGTTGGGCGGGTGCCCTTTTGTCGAAGGTGCCGCGGGCAATATCGCCACCGAAGACACCCTGTACCTGCTGGACGCCCTCGGGGTCGCAACCGGGGTCGATGGGGCCGCTGTCGCCCGCTGCTCCCGCCGGCTGGCGGCTTTTCTGGGCAAGACCTTTGCCGGCAAACTATACCGTTTGGCGCTCTGATCACGGGCGGGTGCGCCGCCAAAAGGGCTTTTCAAGTTTGATGGGCGGGCAACCGAAAGAGAACTGCAGCGGTTTTTAACGGCAGGCACGGACGCTGCCGGGAACTTTCGGGCCGCGAGACAGCGGACAGAGCGAACCGCTACCCTGCCCGTTTTTTTTGTTTGCACACAGGCTTCAGGACGGACAGCGACGAATGAACCACAGTGAGCGGGAAAAAATTCTGTTTGTCGACGACGAGGAGAGCATTCTCGAAATCGCCCGCGAATTTTTCCTGCACAAGGGCTACCAGGTATACAC
>JBAPYE010000287.1:0-8348 GCA_049284575.1 Desulfobacterales bacterium | reverse complement strand
CCAGCCCTTCGCGGCGGGTCAGGGTCACGGCAATAAATAATTCCACAAGGTGGCGCCGAATCCGGAGATCACGGGGTCTTGGGCGTTTTCCTGGGATCAGATCGTTCCCGGTGAGTCTCTTCGAGCTCCTTTTCCACCGTCTCGAACCACCACTGCTGCCATCTGGGGTTGAAAGACAGGGAGGTGTCCTCGTCGAAATTCCCTTGCCGCTTCAGGTTGGCCTCCATGGCGGCGTTGATCTTCTCCTTGACCCGCCGAAACATTTCGGCGCGCACCGCCTGCGGCGTCGGCTGGATCACCATAACCTCCGAGGCCCATTTTTGGGCGTCCCGGGTCAACTGGCGCGCCGCAATTTCCGTGATCGCGAAGTGGATTTGCTCGTGCTGCAGCACATAGCCGCGCAAATCGGGAGTGATGGTGGGGCTCCAGTACGATCGATCGGGCAGCATGACGGCTTCAAAGGCCAGATGTTCAATTTTACCGAAGAAATATCTCTGGCCATAAAAATCCCCGTTGGTAATTTTAAAAGTTGAATCGGCGGTCACGCGAATCAGCATGGCCGCATGCGCTTTAATCCGGTCCCCGTGCGCCAGCTGGTCTTCCGACAAGGAGGTGGCGCGAAAATCATCCAGGGTAAGGGGCCGGAAGGGGAAGGCTGTCGCCATCGCCTTTTCCGGTTCCGCCGTCTGAACCATGCGCGGGCGGGCATATTCCGGCAACCGGGCGCACGCGGCGATAAGCGCCAGGAGGACGGCGATAAGCGCGTATGATAAGAATCGATTCATAGTTTATTGACTATCTGCGCTTGCCGGGTCGGCTATCATCGGGGCACTTTTCGGGTTCACTCGGATTGTTTGCCCTGTGGCTTGCATACGGGTGTTGCTGCTAAGATAAACCAACGCAGCCACACCCGTTGCAGTCAGGCCACGGCGGGCACGACCCGACGGCTTCTGTGGACCCCAGCGGCCACCGATGACGCGCCCCCCCCCGGAAATCACACCCCCGGGGGGCATGGCGGGTTGCATGCTTCATCACTCATTTGGATCGTCCAAAAGAAGGAAAATCGCACCAACAGGAATTTTATTGGGTGCTGAGGCAATCCGCAATTTTTTGGCAAGATAAATTCCCCGACTGCCGTCTGAAAAAACGGCCAAAAAACCTATCCTTCCCCCCGCGTAGGAGTCCCTTCCCATAAAGAGCTGGACCACATCCTTGCCTTCAAGCGGGGTGTCGGTGTCGATGACGCGACAGATTCCGGTTGGTTCCGATACAAACAGGCCGCTGAAACCACTGCCGCTGGCACTGAACGCCAGCTCACCGTTGTCGGCGGAAACGTACTGGCCAAAACCGGAAAACGTGCTGCCCCCCGGAGCAGGGTCACCAGTCTGGGCGACTGCGCTCAGCACACCACCGTCTCCGACATAAATCCCGCTGCCGTCGCCAAGCCCGCGGAAGAATACCTGGCGCCCACTAATGACTGGAATTGAGAAACTCGTGAACAGTTGGGTGCTGCCGGGCACAAAATCGTTTATGTCGGCGATCTTTGTCAAGGTTCCGTCGATGCGGGCATAGACACCCGAAATGGGCCCAAAACCGCCCCAAAAGGCGACGTTCTGGCCACTGATGTCAGGGTCGCTGAAACTGCCGAATTCGGTGGGCGCTGACCCCGGTATCGTGGTTGCTGTGTCGGCCACAAGTTCTGTGGTGCCTGCAATTCTGGTGAACACCCCGGCAACTCCAGGTCCACCGGTAATGTTGGCCTGGAACGCCAGGTTTGCCCCTTGACGGCTCACGAAAAAGATAGTGGAGAAAGTGCCCCCCTGGGGTGCGGGTTCGCCGAACTGAACGATCTTGTTCAAACCGGTTGAGTCGGAGCTGTAAATACCGCGGAGACCGTTTGAGGCCAGTGCAATGATATCGAGAACCCCTTCACCGAAGGCGAAATCACTGAATATGGTCGTGATGGTGCCGCCACCGGAGACAGGGTCATTTACAGTCACAAGAGGCTCGAGAGTTACGCCGTTTCCGCCAAAAATACCGTCCACGCCCCCGCCTTCACCACGGAAAGCGACCATCAGGGAATTTAAAGCCGGCAAGGACAGGCTAAGGCCATCGAAGCTGTCGCCGTTGCCTCCCGGCGCGGGCGTGGCGTTGTCGGCAATTTTTTCGAAAGTGTAATCCGGACAGTCGGCGTTTCCGAAAGCCGGCACAAGGCAGAAAAAAAGAACGATCAAAACACCCAGTGGAGAAATCGGTTTCATGTGAATCCTCCTTATCTCCTAAAAAAAAAGCACGAGATTGGCCCGCCGCAAGGCCTCCAGCAACTGCGGCTCCCAGTCCTTGCCCGCCGCAGGGCCTGATCCAATTTTTAACGACGTTCGCCCCCGCGTCACGGGCGGCAATGTTGTCGTCGGCCCGTGGGCGGGGGGTGTCGGCTAAAGCCGGCTCATTGCCGGTTGATGATTCGAAAACCACGGCCGCCGCCCAGCAGGGCGTCGATGGTCTCCACCTTCAGGCGGCCCGGGTCGGCAAGGTCCGGCAGGACAAGCCGCTGGCCGCCTTGCACCTGCGTGTTGAAGGTCGACTTCACCCGGCTGCCGCCGACAACGCCGTCCACCACGACCCGGACATTGGCCGCGGTGTTGCCGGTGAGGACGTCGATGGCGGCCGCTCCGGGTTGAACGTTCAGGCTTGTCGGTTTGCCGGCCTCGGCGGGCAGCCCGGAGAGGGTGACCTTGATGAAGTCTTTGCCGGCGCCCAGCTTGTGCGCCATGCTGACGGCATACAGGCGCTGGCGGTCACTTTGAATCCGGATTTCGTTGTCGCGGGCGGACATGCGTTCATAACCGATCGCCACCTGCTCGCCCGCGGCCACGTCCCCCTGGACCTGGAAACCGAGCATTCCGCGTTTGTAGTAGCTGTTGAGTTTGGCGTTGGCCTTGCCCTTCAGCGCGCAGCGGATGGTGTCCAGGTCCGTCGGCTGGCTGGGCCGCAGGTAGGAAATGCCATTGGCCCGTGCCAGGTTCATCAGTACGGACCCGGTGATTGCGTTGGGCGGGGCGTCGCTTGCCACCGGCGTCCGCACCGCCGGCGCTACCCGAAGATTGGTGCGCAGCACACCGGGCCGCAGGGCGGGCGCCGGACGGGCTTCGGCGACGGTGGTGGCGGGCTGCAGCCGGGTGACGGCGCCGAGGACATTCGGGTTGAACAATAACGGCCGGCTTTTCGGCCTGCCGACGTAGAAGCCGCCGCGGATCGGCCCGCCGCCGGAGAGGCCGGGGACCTTGAGCAGCTTCCCGCTCAGGGCGTCCCGGTTTTTTACGGCGGAGGCCTCGAGGTTGTTGCCCTTTTCATCGGTCAGGGTGCTCACCTCGGTGCTGTCGCCAAAGATCAGGACGATGCCCCCCAGCAAGAGGAGAATGGCGTCCCAGACCGGGGTGCGCTGCCGGTGGTTGAGCACTGACCAGGGCATGTAGTGGAAGCGCCCGCCGGACCAGGCGTCTCCGGCGTAGATGCGGGTGCCGCCGCTGGAGCCGTCATAGCGAAAGCTGTTGGTGTTCGGGTCGACGGTCAGGGTGCGGCGCTGGTTGGGGAAATTCGGGTCGAAGATGCCCACCTGCCAGGGGGTGGCACTGCGGTTCCAGGAGATCGGCAGGATGCAGTGGGGGGCACCCGAGAAGTCGTAATTCTGGGCGATGCAGATCACGGGGTTCTCACCGCGGTTAAAGGCGTCCCACGAGGACTGGAAGACGCTCATGGGGTCGTGGGTGTTGCCGCTCAGAAACTGGCCCACGAACCACCAGATCGCATCCGCGCCCACCTGGTAGGCGTGCTTGACGTTGAAGTCGTTTTCCACCTGCCCCCAGTTGGTGAAGCGGGCCAAGGGCCGGCCCAGGCGGGATTGTTCCTTCCAGGCGTAGATGTTCTCCAGGGCCATGCCGAAGCAGTTGCCGCCGCCGGCCACCCCCTTGACCACCAGTTCGTAGAACAGGGCCTTGAGGCCGTCGTCGATGATGCCGAAATCGATCTCGAAGTCCGGGTCGACGTCGCTGAAAGCCGCGCCATACTCCCGCCAGTCGATGGTGGCGGTGCCCCGGTTGGCCACGCCCCAGGAATCGAAGGGGGTCCGGGCGGTCACCCGGGGTTTGACCGACCAGTCCAGGTAGTTGACCCACGGCCCGAAATTGCTGGTGCGGAAAAGGCCGTTGTTGGTGCGCATGCCCCAGGCATTGGCCATGGTGAGATCGCTTGTCATGGTGCCCAGGTGGTCGTCGCCGCCGCCAAAGAGGTTGCCGTCGTCGGACTCCCATACCTCCACCCGCACCCGTGCCCGCAATCCCGGGTTGTTGGGGTTGATGGTGTAGGGCACGTTGATGTTCAGATCGCGGATATTGGCCGAGGGAAAATGGGTCCTGGTCTCGGGATACTTGCGATCGAAGACCCGGCCGCCATTAACATCCACGCAGACCCGGCAATAGAGGTCGTTTTGCCCGTCCACGTCCAGAAAATCCCGGTCCTCCTCCTTGGTGTCCAGGCGGCCCAGGGCGATGGTGAACGGCCGGCAGACGAAGACCGGGCCGTTGAACCACAGGATGCTGCCGTTCTGGAAGGTGTTGCAGCGCGCCCCGGCCGCGCCGGGGATGTCGCTCTCATCGGAAGTCGGAAACCCCAGGTCGCCCAGCGGCCCGCCTTCCCCGGGCACGCTCGGTGAGCCGCGGTAGCGCTCGCGGATGGCGCCGTAGATGATCGCTGCCGGGGTGGCCGGCGACCAGTAGATGGTGCAGCGTTCGAACTCGCTCAGCTTGCCGATGGTGGCGGCCCCGCGCTGCACGTCGCTTTCGTGGGTTGTGGGAAAGCCGAAGCGCGCCGGGCCGCCGGCGGCCTCGTACTTGGCCAGGATCGCGCCGTGAACCTCGAAGGCGTTGGCGGCACCGCTGCGCAAAAACATCTTGCCGTTCTGGAAGCGCTGCACCTTGCCGCCGCCGATATTCTCGGCCTCGGCGACGGGCAGGCCGATGGCATGCGCGCCTTCCCCGATCAGCTCGAAATCCAGGTAAATGCGCTCCAGCACCGTCACGGCGCCGGTCTGCGGCGACCAGTAGATGCAGCCTTTGGAAAAGACACTTTTGCGGCTTCCAGCCCGGCGGCCAGGGATTTCGTCGGAGGCGAGGGCGCCTAAGCTGCGACGCAAGTTCTCGTCGCTGCGCCATTTTGCGAGGATCGAACCGTACATCACGAAGGCGCTGCCGTGCAGCTCCGCATACGAGATGACCGCCAGCGCGTAGGGCTGGAGGTAGGCGCCGGTTGCCGGGTCGAGGTAAAAATCCGCGGTTTTCGGGCCCAGGTTGCGGCTCGGGCGGACCTCGTTTTCTTTCCGGGTCAGGTGCCATTCGGCGCTTCCGCGCTCCGCATCGAGCTTGGCCTCCAGGGCCTCGGGCAGGTCGCGCCAGACCTCGACCCCGGCGATCTCGCCGCCGAAAGACCAGCGGGCGCCGTTGACCCAGGTGCCGACCCACAGCTGATCGCCGCTTGGCGCCTGCAGGCCGCCCCGCGGAAAGGCGGCCACGGCCAGCACGGTATCGTCCACCATGAGGGCCAAAGTGTCGAGGTCATAGACGAGGCTAGCCACGTACCACTGGTTCACCACCAGGGGGCGGCGATTGGCGGTGTTGGCCCCGGTCCAGCCGGCCGCACCGTTGGCCACCGAGGCCTGGATGTTGAACCGGTCCGGCGCATCGCCCGGCTGGACATAGAGCGAGAACGGCAGGGCGGTGGATTCGATCAGGTTGCCGCGCGTGGTCACGTTGGCAGTGGCCCGGAAGGCGATGCGAATCGCAAAACGGGTGGCATCGATGTCTCCCGGGGAAAGTTGTACCTTGCAAGAGGCTCCCGCGCCGAAGCGCAGCGCCTTCGGGCGGTCCCCCAAAACGGTGGCACCCGGCCCCGCCACTTCGGTGGTTCCCTGAACTGTGGCTGCACGGGTCCCGTCGGGGTTGGAAACGCCGCCGGCTTGAAAAAACCAATCGATTATTTTATGTGCCATGGGGCACCTCCTTCCGTGGTTTTGCCAAAAGCGGAAAAAAGCCGGGCGCGCAACGATTGGAAAGTATTTCTCGGGTGCAGGCCCGGCGTGGAGGGATTTCGCCGGTACTCATCAGGGTGTGTTTGGCGGAGGATATGCGATGCTGAATCCCAAAAAATTGGGAGGAAAAGAAAAGATTACCGGCTAATGTCCGTAAGAGGGAAAAAAGACTTGAATTTTTCGGGTAGTCAACCAATTTGACATGAGGGGAAAATACAACCCTTTCACCGCCTCATACGATAAGGGATAAGCGCCCGACCAGGCCTTGTCAAGAAAGTCCGGCCAAATTGCGGAATCCCAACGATATTGTGGGGTTGATGTCAAGGCCGACTCTGACAGCGGGTTCGGCTTTTGGGCGGGGAGCCGACCCTGCACCCGGAATTTTCATCGCTCAGTCGCCTGTTGTTGTGCAATCCTGCCCGCGTGCCGGTGCGGATTCTGAAGCCGTTTCATGATCGCGACCCCCAGCGGCGAGTATCCCGCGATTGCCGCGCTGATCCTGCTACTGGCTGGCCTGCATCCGGCAGCGAGCGGCGTGGTCACCCTGCAGCCGCCATCTGTCACCTGGACAAGACCCTGTCCTGGTGCTACACAGCGGTTCAGAAGGCCTTTTACGACCTTTCCCCCGGTCCTGGTGAAAATGCAGACTAAAAACCGGCCATGTTGACGACATCCACGCAGCTACCCTTGGACATCCAGGTGACCTCAGCATCCAGGCAAAAGGTGAACACCATCATCATCGGCGCCGGGCTCAGCGGCTTGTATGCCGCCAGCCTGCTGGCAGAAGAAAAAAAATCCTTCGTGGTTCTCGAGGCCCGCGATCGTGTTGGCGGCAGAATTTTAAGTCCTCAATATCGGGAATTTTTTTCAGATCTTGGCCCCTCTTGGTACTGGCCCGACATCAACCCGAAAACAACGCGTCTTATCAAAGCCCTGGGCCTTCGGGGATATCGCCAATATGAAGACGGCCTATGCCTTTTTCAAAGTGCAAACGGCGCCGTTCATACCGTGCGTGGCTGCCCGATGCAGCCGACATCCTGGCGCCTTCATGGCGGCATGGGCGCATTAATTGCCGGGGTCTGCAAGATTATACCCGAAGACAGGCTCAGGCTGGGTCACCCCGTCTGCAGGATTGAAAAGTCCGGGGACCAGGCGCTGGTGAGTGTGGGCGAATTGGAGAAAGAGGCCCGGATACAGTTTTGGGCCGACAGGGTCATCCTTGCCCTTCCTCCGCGGCTCGCAGCGGCCACGATCCTCTTTGAACCCGACCTGCCACATGATTTAACCCAGGCCATGATGAGAATGGGAACCTGGATGGCCGGTCAGGCGAAATTCTGTGCTCTGTATGATGAGCCCTTCTGGCGTCGGATCGGTCTATCCGGTCAGGCTTTCAGCGAACGGGGCCCGCTCTCCGAGATTCATGATGGATCCAACGACAACCAGCCTCCTTACGGGCTGAACGGTTTTGTCGGCATCCCCGCTGTGCACCGTGATCGCGAAAAGCCTCTTATTGACGCGATTCTCGATCAACTGACACTCCTATACGGCAAACCAGCCGCCCGACCCGTGGCGGTGTTTTATCAGGATTGGGCTCGCGAACCCTTCACCGCCACCCAATACGACCAACCGCCGATGTACGAACACCCCTCATATCACCCCCCGGATGGCAGAGCCTCCATGTGGAACGGGATCGTTCATTTCGCAGGAACGGAAACTGCCGACAGGAACGGCGGTTATCTTGAAGGCGCTCTGGAAGCCGCTGAACGCGCGGTGATGTCTGTCACACGCACGTCGTGAGATCAAAATATTGCAGCAAAAACGATGATGCGTTTTCTGGCCAAATTCGACCCATGAGATGCGCGGAGCTTGATCCTGCCTGGCGCAATACATTCCACCACTCTCCGGAGGGCCTGACATAGACAAAAACTTTCTTCATCCGCATGGAGGATGAAATGAATCGAAACCAGATCGATACGAGCGCATCCATTTTGATCATCGGCGCCGGACCGGCTGGGCTGTCCTCCGCCTACTATCTTAAATCTCATGGCTTCAAGAACGTAACGGTCATGGAGCGGTTAGGAAGGGTCGGTGGACTTTGCTGCTCGGCAACTGAAGATTACCAATCCTTTGAACTCGGCGCCGTGATCGTTCCGCCTTCCTATCGTGAGCTTCATATGATAGCGAAAAAGGTCGGGATGAAATTAACTCCCGTCTGGGGCGCGACCGCCATGTCGCTTTCCAGAACGGATTCTGGTCATGTGTATCA
>JBAPYE010000286.1:0-15757 GCA_049284575.1 Desulfobacterales bacterium | reverse complement strand
GGCCTGAAGCGCCCGTTGCAGCGAGCGGCTGAAACCGCCCGGGGGCGAAGCCGTCGGGGCCAACGGCGCTGCGGCCGCGGCCGGGCTGACCAAAAAATTTCCAATGTGAAGCGCTGGTGAAAGCATGACGACTCCCTTTTTAGAAACCCGCTGCGGCCGGATGGGGCGCGCCGGTGTCTGTGACCAGGAGCAACGCCTGTGCCACCCATCTCAAATTTTTATTTTATTAGTTTTTTCAGTATGATGGAATATATCAGGGGGGCGGCCAGATTGGCCCGGGGGCCGTGCGACTGCATTTTTTACCCCTGCCGGGCGGCTGGGACGGCAAATTTTGCCGTCCGCCCTTGGATTGCCCCGATGGATGCCCGCCCGGCAATGCCGCCTGATAGAACAAAAAACCCCCGGGGTCGCCGGGGGCTGTCGTCACGAGATGATCACACCGGCAGGCGGCTACTCTCCGGGGCCGGCGGCCTTGTGGGCCAGTCGCTCGCTCACCAGGGCGGCGCGGTCGAGGCTGACATAGGTGAGAATCTGTCCGATCTGCTCGCCTTTCATCTTCGAAAAGAGCTGCAGGACAACCTCCATGTCCAGCTTGTCAATCAGGGCGGCAGCATTTTTGGGCTTCATGCTGCTGTAGACCTTGACGAGGTGCTTCAACTTGGCCTCCTCCTGCTCGCGGGCCAGGCGACCCTTCTCCTCCTCCTGTTTTTCCTTGACCGCCAGGCTGGCCTCGACCTCCTGACGAATCCGGGCGAGTTCATCGATCTTCAGCGTCAGCTCGTCCTTCAGGCTCTCCAAGCGCGCCTGCTGCTCGGCCAGGCGTTCTTTCTCCTTCTCGATCTCCAGCCGTTTTTCCTCCAGGCTGGCCAAGGTCAGCTTGACCTCCTCAGTGGCGGGAGCCGGCACGGCCGCAGGGTCGACTGCCGCCGGGGTGCCCTCCGAAACACTCCCTTCGGCCGATACGACGCCCGTTTCCTGAGCAATGGCATGGTTTTCAAGCAGCACCAGCGTGGGGTCCAAAAGAGGGGCCGACAGGAAGACCAGGGTCAGCAATATTTTTAAAATGAAGAGACTGATCAGCAGATTTTGCATGGCGCGTCGGCAGCGGCACTTCATCCATTTTCCTTCCGGGCCCGGTGCATGAGGGCGATCTCGTCGGTTTGCTTTTGCAATTCCTTGGCCATGTCCTGATTGAATTCCGACTCGCGGCGTTCCTTGAGCTTTTCAACGGCTCGGCGCTGAACGGCGGCATCCGCCAGCCGCCTCTGGCAGGCGGCGAGTTCCTCCAGCAGCGCTTGGCGCCGCGCTATCGCGGCATCGCGTCGGGTCTCGTTCCCCGCCACAAAGCGCGTGAAGTGCAGGAAGCGCTCCGCCGCCATACCACCCCCCATTTCACGCTCGCAGTCAACGCGCCCATGGTCCAGGATTTCCTGCAGCCGCGCGATCTCGGCCTCACAATCCAGCAGCGTGCGGTGGGCATTCAGAACGGCCTGCCGAGCCTGCTGCTCTTGGAACTCGCGAAAGCGCAGCAGCGCTGCCAGGCGGAACCGAAAACGTTTCATCCGATCCGCCTCACGCCTTGAAAAGGGCCTTCAGGGCCTGGAGCCCCTCGCCATAGGACACCCGCTGATCGATATCCTGGGTGAGCAGCTGCTTGATGCGCGGCATCATCTTTTTGGCCTGGTCGATCTGGGGGTCGCTGCCGTCGCTGTAGGCCCCGATGGCGATCATGTCCTCGGCGCTCTGGAAGGTCGCCAGCACCTCCACCGCCTTGCTGCGCAGCGCCAGATGCTGGGGATCGATTATGTCGCGCATGACGCGGCTGACGCTCTCCAGAACCTCGATGGCCGGGTAGTGGCCGTGGTTGGCGAGCTTGCGCGAGAGCACGATGTGGCCGTCGACGAGGGAGCGGACGGTGTCGCCCACCGGGTCGTTCATATCGTCACCCTCCACCAGGACGGTGTAAATGCCCGTAATGCTGCCCCGCCCCTGGAGGTTTCCGGCCCGCTCCAGCAAGACCGGGATCTGGGCGAAAAACGAGGGGGTGTAACCGCGGCTGGTGGGCGGCTCCCCGGCCGCCAGCCCCACATCCCGTGAGGACATGGCAAAACGCGTGATGGAGTCGACAATCAGCAGCACGTTTTTCCCCTGATCCCGAAAATACTCCGCCAGGGTGGTGGCCAGATAGGCGCCGCGCATGCGCACCAGCGGCGGAGCATCGGAGGTCGCCGCCACCACCGCGGCCTGGCGCATTCCTTCGTCGCCCAGGGTTTGGGCCACGAAATCCCCCACCTCGCGGCCGCGTTCCCCGATCAGCCCGATAACGGTCACATCCGCGGCGGTGTGGCGGGTCATCATCCCCATCAGCACGCTCTTGCCCACCCCGGAACCGGCCATGATGGCCACCCGCTGACCGCGCCCCAGGGGCACCATGGCGTTGATGGCCCCGATGCCCACATCCATAAGCTGCCGGATCGGCTCCCGCTCCATGGGGTTGATCGGTCGGCCATGCAGGGGGTAGCGGGCGTCGGCGGCGATCGGCCCCTTGCCGTCGATGGGCCGTCCCAGCCCGTCCACCACCCGCCCCAGGAACCCTCGGCCCACATCGGCCCGGGGGCTGGTGTCGATCAGCCCGATCCGGCTGCCAGGTCGAATGCCGCGGGTGTCGCCGTATGGCATCAGCAGCACGCAGCCCTCCTTGAAACCCACCACCTCGGCCAGCAGGTCATGATCGTGGTCATTCTCGATCCGGCACAGGCTGCCGATGCTCACGTCCGGTCCGGTACCCTCGGCAATCAGCCCGACCACTTTCGAGATGCGCCCTTGGAGGCGCATGCCGACAGCGGCGGCCACCGCCTGATAATACGGCTCCCAGTTGATGTTCAGATCAGGTGTCATGGACAACCGCTTGTGGGGGCTTCGGCGGACGCGCGGCCCGCATCAATCTTCCGCCGCCGGCGCCTCGGCGGTGTCGGGTTGCGGCCGCGGCGCGACGTCCAGCAGGCATTGGCGAACGGCTTCAAGACGCGCCTCCACAGTGGCATCGATGGCGCCCGAACGGGTTTCGATGCGGCAGCCGCCGCGGCTGACGGACGGGTCGGCCTGCAGGCTGAGCTGTTTGAGGCCGCGGATTTCCGCCATCAGGGGCTTTTTGAGGGCTTCGAGGTACTCGTAGTCCTCGGGGTTGACCTCGAGAGTGACCGCCAGCGGTTCGGGGATCTGCTCGAAAGCTTTCAGAATCGTCCGCCGCACGACGTCACCATCCAGCGCCACCTGCCCGCAGACCACCTTTTCCGCGACGCGCCCCACCAGAGCGATGATCTGGTGCTCGTAGGCACGGCACAAGGTGGGCCACACCCTCTCGGCGGCGGTGAGCAGCTTGTGCAGGTTTTCGACCACCTCGGCCGCCTTTTCCAGCCCGGCGGCGAAGCCCTCGGCCTCTCCCCGGGCCAGCCCCTCCTGGTAGGCCTCCTGTTGCCGGGCCGCGATATCCGGCGGCGCCTGGCCGGGCGGGTCCCGCGGCGCGGGAAGGTCACGCGCGGCATCGCTGCCGGGGTAGAGCGCACTGAATTCGGCCTCGGCATCTTTCCCGGCCGTAGAGACCGCCGCCCACCGGTCGTCCCGGTCAGGAGGACTGCCGAAATGCATCGGCTGCCACTCGGCGGCCCCCCCGGGGATGTGGAAAGCGTCAGACAAGAACGTCCTCCTTGCCCTTGCCGCCCAGCACGATGGCCCCTTCGGCTTCCAACTCCTTGGCCGCCCGCACGATCTGCTGCTGGGCCTGCTCGACTTCCGCCAGCCGCACGGGGCCCATGACCTCGAGATCTTCTTTCAGCATTTCCGCCGCGCGGGAGGAGAGGTTGTTGAGAATCTTGGCCTTCATCTCCTCGCTGGCGGTCTTCATCGCCAAGACCAGCTGCTGGCTTTCCACCTTTTTCAGGATCTCGCGGATGCCGCGGTCGTCGACCTTGGCCAGGTCTTCGAACACGAACATCATTTCCCGGATTTCGTTCGCAAGGTCGTTGCGCTCATCTTCGATAGACTCCAGAACGGTGTCCTCGGTGGCCCGGTCGACGCCGCCGAGAATCTGGACCAGCTTCTCCAGCCCACCTGCCGCCGCAGCGGCGTTGTCCAGGTTGCTGAGATCCGACTGCAAGGCCTGATCCACGGCTTTGACCACCTCGGAGGGCACCTGCCCCAGGTTGGCGATGCGCATGGCGATGTCCCCCTTCTGCTCGTCGGGCACCGTCATCAGGATCTCGGATGAAATTTCGGGCGGGAGATAGGAAAGAATCATGGCGATGGTCTGAGGGTGCTCGTTCTTGATCCGCTCGGCCAGGGCCTCGCGGTCCACCTCACGGCTCCACTTGAAAGGCAGTTCCTGCCTTTTCTCGCGGATGTGATTGACGATCACTTCGGCGGTTTTGGGGTCGAGGGCCTGGGTGATCGCCTCCTGGATGAAATTGTCCCCCGGCACCAGCACTTGGTCCTCCTGGCGAAAGCCGGCGACAAAGGCTTCGGACACCGCCGCAAGAACCTCCCCGGGGATATGCTCGATCTCGGCCATGATTCCGGCGACCTTCTTGATCTCGTTTTCGGTCATTTTCCTGAACACCGCCGTTGCGAACTTCTCACCCATGATCAGCAGGAAAACGGCCGCCTTCTGAGGGCCGGTGAGATTCTGGGGATCCAGTTTGCCTTTCATCATGATGAAGACTCGTTCAGCCAGCCTTTGATGAGACCCGCCGATTTTTCAATGTCATTCTGGGCCAGGTCGGCCGCCTGCTGCCGGGGCGAAAGGCGGTCGGGCGCCGGCAAAGCCTCCCGCTGCTCGTTTCCGATCATGGCCCGGTCGTGCTCGCCGTCGGCCAGGGCCGGCGCGCCGCCCTCGGGTTTAAGGTTCCGCATGGTTTTCAAAAGCGGCCGGACCACGAAGAAAAATACCAGCAGCACCAGAAAGACATTGAGCGCGCTGCGGCCGTGGTGACGCAGCAGCCGGACCCAATCAAGCCCTTCGGGATTTTCCAGCTGCAGGTTCTGCATCTCGGAGAAGGGAAAGGATTCCACCGAGAGCTGGTCTTCGCGATCGTCGCTATAGCCCATGGCATTTTTGACGATTTTGCTGAACTGCGTCAGTTCCTCCGCCGTGCGCGGCACGTATTGGCGACTCACCTGACCGTTCTCCTCGGCGGATACATATTTGCCGTCCAGCACCACGGCCACCGAAAGGCGGTTGAGGCTGCCCACCGGCCGGGCAATCCGTTTGACGGTCCGGCTGATCTCAAAGTTGACCGTTTCATCCCGGCGCGAGCTGCTGTCGGCCGTTTCACGGGCATAGCTGCCGCCGGCCGCATTGACGGCATCCACGCTGGAGACATTGGCGGAGGGGCTGGAGTTGCGGTTGGCGGATTCGGTAACGTTTTGCTGACTGCGCACCACCTGGCTGTCCGGGTCGTAGATCTCCTCGTCGATCGCCACCTGGTCAAAGTCCATGTCGGCGGAAACCCTTACGATGGCCCGGCCCTTGCCGACGATCTGCTCCAGCATGGTCTGGATCCGGTGGGTCAGATCCTGCTCGTAGCTTTTGCGATATTCCAGCTGACCGGCGGCCAGCGTGCCGGCCTGCTGCTCCTCGCCGCCGCCCTTGGAGAGCACCGTCCCCAGGGTGTCCACCACCGTGACCCGGTCGGGTTCGAGGCCTTCCACCGCGCTGGCCACCAGGTGGACGACGGCGCTGACCTTTTCCGGCGAAAGGCTGGCGCGCAGCTTGAGCAGCACCGATGCCGACGGCGGCCGGGCCTCTTCGACGAACACCGACTCCTTGGGCATCACAATCATCACCTTGGCGTCGTTGACCTCCCTGAAATCGCGGATGGTGCGGGCCAACTCCCCCTGCAGGGCGCGCTGGAAATTGAGTTTCTGAACGAATTCGCTGGTCCCGAACTCGGTGTGATTGAAGATTTCAAATCCCACCGCACCGCCCTTGGGAATGCCCGATCCGGCCATGGAAAGACGAATGTCGTAGACCCTCTCGGCCGGCGCCAGGATGACGCTGCCGCCGCCCTCCAGCCGGTAGGGCACCTGCTGTTCTTTGAGTTTCTCGACGATCTGGGCGGCGTCCTCCGCGGAAAGCCCGGTGAAGACCGGCTGGTATTCAATCCGGTTGGCCCAGAAAAACATGAGGCCGAAGCCCCCCAGGACCGTTAACGCCGCAGCCGCCATGACAAGCTTGCGCGACGGGGGCATGGTGCTGAAGAGATGCACGATCTGTTGCAGAGCCGAATTCATTCTGGCGGTTCCGTTGATTGGCTGAGGTTCATCGGGCTGCGGCAGGGACCGCGGCGCATGACACCCACGCTGCGAACTTTATTCTGGCGGGGGTCACTAAACCGACATCTGCATGATTTCCCGGTAGGCGTCCATGGCCTTGTTGCGGACCTGGAGCATCAGGCGCAGCGAGAGATCCGCCTTGCCCATGGCCAGCATTCCTTCCGGGATGCCCATCTCTCCGTGAACCACCTTTTCGGCAGCCGTGTCAGCGGCCTGTTGCAACTGGTTGACCTCCGCGACGGCGCTCTTGAGCGTCTCACTGAAGCCTTCCGAGCGCCGCGCCGCCACCTGGCCGTTTGCAAGGGGCAGGGCCGCGGCGGGGGCACCGATTTTAATAGCGTTCATGCGCTAATCCTTTCGGGTCGAAAAATCAGATCATTTTCCAATTTCAAGGGCCTTGAGCATCATGCCACGGGTTGTCGAAAGGGCCGTCACGCCGGCGTCGTAGGACCGCCGGGCCACCACCATGTCGGCCATTTCGGTCAGCAGGTTGATGTCGGGCATGGCCACGAGGCCACTCTCGGGGTCAGCGTCGGGGTGGGCCGGGTTGTAGACCATCCGGGGCTCGTTGAGGGCTTGCACGACCTCGCTGACCTCCACCCCGCCGGCGTCTGCCTGCAGCCGATCGAGCACCGCCCGAAAGCTCTCCAGGGGCTTGGCCGCGAATACCACCATCTTGCGGCGGTACGGGCCGCCGGCTTCGGTACGGGTGGTTTCGGTGTTGGCCAGGTTCTCGGCGATCACGTCCATTTTGCTGCGGTGCGCGTGCAGTCCGGAGGCGCTGACATTGAGCGCCCTAAAAAGGTCCATTATTGCCCCCCTTCGGTAATGGCCTGCCGCAGCATCCCGATCTTGCGCAGAAGCAGTTCGACACTGCTGCGGTACTGGATGTTGTTTTCCATCAGGTGCGTCATCTCACGGTCGATATTGACCGCATCCAGCCCCGGGCCGGTTTCGCCCGCCACGACGCCGCAGTGCGCGGAGCGGCTGGTTTCGGCCCCCGGAAGATGGCGGGCGTTGGGCGTCGCCATTTTGCGGTGCCCCTCGGCCATGGCCGCCGCTAAAGTCTTTTTGAAGTCCAGGTCTTGGGGCCGGTAGCCGACCGTGTCGAGATTGGCGATGTTGCCGGCGATCAGGGCGTGCCGTTTGGCTGTGACGTCCATGACATTGCCGAGCAGCCGGGTGGTATCGTCGAAAATAAACATGTCTGCCATCTGAACGCTCCTTTGAGAATGTCCGGGGACCGGCAGGAAAAAAGTTGCCGCCCCCCCGGTTTGCCAACGGGTTGAAGCAATCCTCGTGCCGAATCATTTCCTCCCGGCCTGCCAGCCCCCGGCAAAACAGCGTGTGGACGGGGAGGCGCCCCCAGGGGCCGTGTGGGCGATTCAAACCGCGGGTGGGGCGGCCACCCGCCGATCAAAGCGAAAATGGCGGGGTCAGGAAAACTTTTCCTGATATTCGTTGAGCTTGTTGCGCAGGGTGCGGACGCTGATGCCAAGGACCTTGGCGGCCTGGGTGCGGTTGCCGTCGGTGTGATCGAGGGTCCGCATAATCATCCGGCGCTCGGCCTCCCGCAGCGGCCCCGGCAGCGGTTCGGCTGCGGCCGGCGGCGGGGCTTCGGCCGAGACCGGGCCGTCTTCCAGCAGCAGATCGTCCGCCGTGATGGTTTCGCCGGCGGCCAGCAGCACCGCACGCTCCACCAGGTTTTCCAGCTCGCGCACGTTGCCCTTGAAAGGCAGCCGCGCGAGCCTCTCGAGGGCATCTTCAGTCAAATCCTTGACGGATCGGCCGTCAAGCGCATTGTATTTTTCGATGAAATGGCGGACCAGCAGCGGCAGGTCCGCCTTGCGCGCGCGCAGCGGTGGAATCTTCAAGGGGATCACGTTGAGGCGGTAGAAGAGGTCTTCCCGAAAGGCGCCCTCGGCCACGGCGGCCTTGATGTCGCGGTTGGTGGTGGCGATCACGCGCACGTCCAGCTTGACCGGCCGGGTGCCGCCGACGCGGTCGACCTCCCCTTCCTGGAGCACCCGAAGCAGACGCGATTGCAAGTGAAACTGCATCTCGGAAATTTCATCGAGCAGCAGGGTCCCGCCCTGGGCCTGTTCGAAGATACCTGTCTTGCGGCCGAGGGCACCGGTAAAGGCGCCTTTTTCATAGCCGAAGAGTTCGCTTTCCAGCAGGGACTCGGGCAGCGCACCGCAGTTGACGGCCCGAAAGGGGCCTTCCCGGCGCTGGCTGTGGGCGTGTATGAAGCGAGCCAGAAGTTCTTTGCCGGTGCCGCTTTCGCCCTGAATCAAAACAGCCGCACGGCTGTCGGCCACCTGTTCGGCAAGGGTCAGCATGCGCCGCATCGAAGGGTCCCGGGTCACGATGGCGCGCTCCGCGGAGCGCCGGCGATCGGCATCATCGTCTCCTCTGTCGGCAGCCATGACACCGTCCACACGCTGCTTGAGCTGCTCCGGGTCCACCGGTTTGATCATGAAATCCAACGCGCCGGCTTTCATCACGGCCACGGCCTCGTCGACACAGGCCTGCCCGGAGAGCATCACGACCGCTGGGGCGTCATTTTGGGAGAGGGCCTGGCGCATCACCTCTAGGCTGCCGCACCCGGGCAGCCGGCTGTCGGCGATCACCAGTCGAAACGGCTGTTCCTGGAGTTTGCGATGCGCGTCGTCGCCGTCAATGGCGATGGTCACGGGATAGCCCCACTCTTCCAGCAGCCGGGCCAGCGCGAAGCGCTCCTTGTGGTTTTGCTCCGCAAGCAGAATGTGGCAGTTTGGCGTCATTTTTCTTCAGGCGTCCAGCGGCAGCTTATTCTCGATGGCCAGCCGCCGCAGGGCTTCCTCGGCCAGGCGCGCCCAGAAGGGGTCATCGCCGGCCGCCACCTCGCGAAAAGCCAGGCGGGCCTGTTCGGCGGCGGCGCCCTTCTGGTAGGTTTCCCCCAACAGAAAGCGCAGGTCCGGGAAGCTCTGGGGGTGATCGGTAAACTTCAAGGCCATCTCCAGCGCATCGGCCGCCTTGTCGAAGGCCTCCAATGCCAGATAAACCTCTCCCAGGCGGCGATAGGCCGTGAAAAGCGTCTCGTAAGGGTTATCGGATGCGGCCGCCAGGTGGTTGATGGCCTTGACCAGGCTTTCAGCGGCGGGCTGCAGGCGCTTCAACCCGCGATAGGCCTCGGCGATTCCCATGAGCACCAGCCCCCGGTCATGCTGCCCGGACGCACGCGCCAGCGCTGTCTGAAAACGGGTCAATGCCTTGCCGTAGGCCTTGTCGGCGGCCAAGATCTGCCCGCAGCGGTAATGGGCTTCCGCGGCGTGCGGCGCCTCGGGCGTCTTTTGCAGGAAGGCCTCCAGGAAAGGCAGGGCCCTGGCGGGGTTCCCGGCGGCCTGGAGCGCCGCACCCAATTCAAACGCCAGCTCCGGCGGCCGCCGGCTTGACAGGTACAGATCATGCGCGGTTTCCAAGGCCTCGGCGGCCTGCCGGTAGAGCCGGGCTTGAAGATAGGCTTTCCCGGCAACATAGAAGAGATCGGGACTCTCAACTTTCTTCAGAATCGCCCAGTCGGCTTCGAAACGCGCCAGGATGCCGGGGTAGTCGTCTGCGGCCGCCAGCCGCTCGAACACTCGCCGGTAGGCTTCCTGGAAGATAAAAGCGGCCTCCTGGTTCAATTCTCGCGGGTATTTATCAAAAAACGAGCGGATGGCGGCAATGCTTTTCTCGTCCTCACCCGTGCTGCTGAAATGCTCGGCCAGACTGACGAGGGCCAGGTTGGAGAGCGGGTTTTCGGGGTATTCCGCGATGATCATGCGGTAGATCGCTTCCTTCTCGGCCCCGTCCGCGATAGCCTCGGCCTCCCGCAGGGAGCTGATCAGATAGCCGTCGGTTCCAGGAAACCGCTGGCGCACCAGTCGGTAGAACGGCAGGGCCTTGGCGGTCTGACCGAGATCCCGGTAAATATCCCCGATGCGGGTCAGCAGGATGTGATTCTGGTCGTGATCCGGAAAGGCATTGAAGGCCGCTGCCAGGGTCTGACAGGCGTTTTCCAGTTGTCCCGTCTGGTAGTAGGCGTTGCCCAGACACACCAGGAGATCGGGGGAGGCGAACACCTGCCGCGGGCTGTCGGCCCGGATTTCGCTCAGCACGGCAATGGCCTCCACCAGATGGTTGGTGGCATACAAGGTGCGGCCCAGCGCCATTTTGGCCTCGGCCACCGGCCGGGAGCCGGGATACTGGTCGATGACATTTCGAAAGGCGACGGCGGCGGCGCTGTGGTTTTTCTTTTCGACATACACCCGCCCCAGCCCCAGCAGGGCCTCCGGGGTCCCGCGATAATCAGAGTAGCGATCTATGACCAGTTTGAAATACCCCCTGGCCTCTTCGAAGTTGTTGAAGGCCATGGCGGTAGTGCCCAGGGCGGCCAGGGCGTATGGCAAGAACCGGGACTGCGGGAACAGGGTGATGGCGTCCTGGAAGCCCTGCGCGGCCTCCAGCCGGGCGATGGCATCCCCCGAGGCCTGGGTTTTGAAAAGGCAGTAGGCGTGCAGGAAAAGGCCCGCTTCGGCGCAGGCATCCCAGGCGCCCGGCGCGTCCGGCGGCAGGGCGGCAAGGGATGGCGCCAGCAGTGCGGCCGCCTCGTGGCAGCGCTCTGCGCGGCACAGGTGCACCCCCTGCTGAATGTCAGGCCCGGCCGCACACCCGGCGGTGTCGAGTTCGTCGAGAAGGGCGTCCAGGGTCCCGGGGACAAAGCGGGCCGCCGCCGCATCGGAGGGCCGCGGCCTGCTTTTCGACCCCGTCGGCGGTGGCGGCGCTGCGCTTGCAGTCGGCGGCGGTTTATTCAGCGGCTCAGGGGCTGCAGCGAGAGGCGCCGGTCGACCGGATTTTTCAGGGCCGACCAGGGTCACGGCCAGCACCCGGTTTTCCTCCAGCCACTGGGTGCGGATGTTCTTAACCGGCTCGGCGGTTTTCACGGTAAGCCCCACAACGTCCTGGGGCAGCCCGGCCAGCGACAGGCTTTTCATAAAAATGCCGGCCACCCCGCTTTGGGGAACCGGGTCGATATGCCGCAGGCTGCGCAGGGCGATCAGGACCTCTTGGGTGTCGACCTGAACGACCTTGAAGGGGACCGGTCCCGGGAGGTGGATTTCGATCCGCAAGGGATCCGCCGACAACACGATCCTTTCGATCTGATCCGCCGGCTTCAGCGCACCAGGGACGGCGGCGGGCGCCACGAGACAGAGCGCCAGCACAAGCACGCAGAGACCATTGGGCAACCGCCGCATTTTCAAAGCTCCCTGCCGCAAAAAAATCGGCCTGACCACGTCCATCTCCTGTCTGCCGGTGTTGGGGGCTGCGGCGCTGAAAAGCGCCGCTCGTCAATCGCTGAAAGCCGGCGAATTCGGGAGTGCTGTAAGCCGCGTCCGGCGCCGGGACTTTGGGCGAAGGCGACGGCAGCGAAGGACACAGCAAGCACTGTGCCACAGACTCTCATCGGTTGAGAAGAAGTGAACGCGACCGGCACACACCGCCGGCGCCGGGGGAAAACCGTCAGCCGGCTGGCGTTTGCGGCCAGAGGCGGGGCGAAGCGGCGGCAGGCGCAAAGGACCGGCCGGCAGGGGAAGGGATGTCAAAATTTTGGCTGAAGCCCGTCCGCAGGCGCAACCCGGCGCTGCGGGGAGGCTTCACGGGTCTGTCCGTCACCGGTGTCAGCCGGTATCCGGTTCGAGCTTCATTTTTTTGATTTTTTCCACGAGAGTGGTGCGGTTCATCTGCAGGAGTTCGGCCGCCTTGGCCTTGACTCCCCCGGTCTGTTTGAGGGCTTGCAGAATCAGGCTGCGCTGGAAATTTTCGACCGCAGCGCCGAAGTCGATGCCCTCGGCGAGGTCCGGGACAGCGGACGTCAGTACCGCCGGCACCTGTCCGCGAATCCGCTCGGGCAGGTCCGCCACCTCGATGACCGGGTCTTCCACCAGCACCGACAGACGTTCCACCAGGTTTTCAAGCTCGCGGACGTTGCCGGGCCAGGCGTACTGCATCAGCTTTTCCATGGCCGCGTCGGTCAGGACTTTCATCCGTTTGCGGTCCTGGCGTCTGCGACCCCCGAGGCGGTTGAGAAAGAAATTGACCAGCAGTGGGATATCGGTTTTGCGTTCGCGCAGCGGCGGCACCGTGATGGGAATCACGTTGAGGCGGTAAAATAGATCTTCCCGGAAGGTGCCGGCCGCCATGGAATGCCCCAGGTCCTTATTGGTGGCGGCCAGCACGCGAATATCAACTTTTACGGTCCGGGTGCTGCCCACCCGCTCGAAATTCTGTTCCTGCAGCACCCGCAGCAGCTTGACCTGCAAATTGGGACTCATGTCGCCGATTTCGTCCAGGAAAATGGTGCCGCCGTTGGCCATCTCAAAGCGCCCCATGCGGGAGCGGTGGGCGCCGGTAAAGGCACCCTTTTCATGGCCTAACAACTCGCTTTCCAGCAACTCACCGGGAATCGCGCCGCAGTTGATAACCACCAACGGTCCGTTGCAGCGTTGGCTGCGACAATGGATCGCACGGGCAATGAGCTCCTTGCCGGTCCCGCTTTCACCGGTGATCAGAACGGTGCTGTCCGCCTGGGCGACCTTCTCGACGGATTTGAAGACCTGACACATGCAGGGACTTTCACCCACCAGATCGCAGAAGTGGGAACCCGGAGTGAAATCCTCCTTGCGCCGTCCGAACTGGGAGGGCTGCCCCTTGGCGGCCGCCTTGGCCACCACCGCCCCCAGGTGTTCGGGTGTCAGGGGTGCGGAAAGGTAGTCGAAGGCCCCCCGCTTGATGGCTTCAACGGAATCGCGGATCGAAGCGTTTTTGGCGAAGACCACACAGGGGGTGGCGGGACAGTTGGCCACGACATAATCCAGAAGATGATGACCGGCGGATTCCCCCGCGCTGAAATCGGTGACGACCACGTTGAAGTAATGGCTGTCCAGCAACTCGCGGACACGCTCGCTTTCCGGAGAGGTTTCCACCTGGCAGCCGCCGTTTTTTTTGAGGGCCGCCACCAGGCTGTCGGTAACGGCCGGGTCGCTGTCGACTACCAGTACTTTGGGCGTATTCATGATTTCTATGAGTTTCCGTGCTCTCTTTTGCCGCTGGTCCGTGGGACAGGCAAAGGCCGGTGGACGGCTCCCCCCCGTTTGGCGCGACCCGAGGTCAGGACTCCCGCTTGGCCTCCCGGATGGTCCTGCGCTGCTGCATGAAGGTGTAGGCAACCAACCGGTCCCGTTCGGCGTCGGATATTTCCAGGAAGCGAACGCCGGTATGGTAAACCATGTCCTCCTTTGCACTGGCCGGTTCGATCCGCACGACCTCCCCCAAAACCTTGAAAAACCCCAGCGGCGAACCGGGAAAACGAATGGTAATCTGCAGCAGCTGGCCGACGCCAAGCGGCGCCGAGAGCACCATGGACATGCCGGCACCGCTGATATCGACCGTTTGCAAGACTGCAGGCGGGGCGCTATCACCGCCTTTGCCGTGGATCAATAAGTCCATGACACGGTCCAATTTGTCGTCGATCTGGATTAGAAATTCAACCACTTCCCCCAGATAGGCCTGGGGAGCGCATTCGGCCTCCGCCGGCGGCGGCAGATGGTTTTGCAGCGGAAGGGCAACGGCCCTCATGGTCCGAATTTCTTCCAGTTCCCGGGGAGAGAGCAGCTTTATTTTTGCGCGGGTCGAAATTAGGGCTCGGATAAACGTCCGTTTTTCATCCATATTCACACCAGGAGTGTCCAGCGGGCGGCCCGTGCAACCGTCGGGTGGCGGCAGCCGGTCGGTAATTGGGCGGGAAACCGCAAAGACCCGATCTGACGTACAGATTGTAACTTATATCACCAAAGGCGGCAAGTGTAAATACCAAATACCCTCGGGGTGTTAGGCTGGAAGGGAGAGCGGGGCCGCGGGGAAGGCGTCAGGGCGCTGCGGCATTTCCCACTCGGGGCCGGCAATTTTGCCCCCCCGGTATAGCTGCATGAAAACGGCGACAATGGTGGGGTCGAACTGCGATCCGGCGCCCTCCTGGATGATCTGCAGGATGCGGCTTTCCGCCATGCGCCGGCGGTAGGTGCGGTCGGAGGCCATGGCATCGTAAACGTCGGCGATCGAAAGGATGCGGGCCAGCAGGGGAATTTGCTCCCCGATCAGCCCGTCCGGGTAGCCGGTGCCGTCGTAGCGTTCGTGGTGAGAGCGAATGATCCGCTGTTCGCGATCCCAGAGGCCGAGCTGACCGACGATACTGGCGCCGATCGTGGAGTGCCCCTTGATGATCTCGAATTCTTCGGGGGTCAGGCGGCCGGGTTTCAGCAGAATGTCGTCAGGAATGCCGATTTTGCCGATGTCGTGCAGCTGGCCGGCCAAGTTCAGGATGCCGATTTCCTCGGTGGTACAGCCCAGCTGCTTGCCGATGGCGATGGCAATCCCGGTAACCCGGTTGGAATGCTGCTGGGTGTACTGGTCGCGGGCCTCGATGGCCTTTACGAAGGCAAACAGGGTGGAAAAGAGATTTTCATAGATATTTTCGTATAAGGCGAGATTTTCAACGGCATAGGCGGCATTCTGGGTCATGAAGGATAGGTAGTAGAGATCTTTTTCGTTGAAACGCGCCTCGCCGGATCGGACCATGGCGGTCAACACCCCGAAGACCTTTTCCCGGATCTTGAGGGGCACCGCCACAAAAGAGCGGGTATCTGCAGTCAGCCCGCGGGCGCCGCGGTTTTCCGAAATCAGCAGCGGCACCTCATCCGTCACGCTTTCAAGAATGAGTGCTTCGATCGCGGCGTCATCGGGTGTCGCAGACGGGGCGGAGCGGGAGAAATTTTCGGCCGGGGTGCGGGCGCCGTCGGATTTAGCGGCGCGAGCGATGGCCAGCGGCTTTTTAAGGGCTTCGTTGATAACGTAAAACCGGGAATCATCCGCCGGGGTGATTTCGAGGGTCAGCTCGATGACCCGCTTAAAGACGTCGGCGCTCTGGCTGATGGTGTTGAAGTTGCGCATGATCTTGTTGAGCACGTGCAGTTCCTCCACCTTGTAGAGCAATTCGCGGTTGAGTTTTTCCAGCCGCTCCTTGTGGGCGACTTCCTTTTTCAGCAAAATATTTTCGACAAACAGTTGGCGCTCGCGCAGCACACGCTGAACGCACAATTCCATCTGGTTGAGATTGACCGGCTTGATCAGGAAATCCACGACCCCGTTTTTGAGGGTCCGGATGGTATTGTCCATGGAGGGGTACCCGGTCATGACGATGACGGGGATGGTGTTGTCGAAGGCGCGGATGTGCTCGGCAAGCTCGAGCCCATCCATCTCGGGCATGTTGATATCGCTGAAGCAGCAGTCGATGGGCTCGGCGTGGATCAGCGCCAGGGCTTCACGGCCGTTGCGGGCCGTGTATACC